>JADGQU010000035.1 GCA_017881545.1 Gemmatimonadaceae bacterium | reverse complement strand
TTGGGCGGTGCGCGGCGCCGCGAACTCGCGGAACGACGAGTAAGCCCCGGTCGCGATGAATGGCTGCGCGAAGAGCTGCAGCGTGAGGTTCGGATTGAACGTCCAGTTAACCCTCGTGTCGAGAGAGAGGGTCCGCGTCTTGATGAGCGCAAAGACATAGCGACTCCCAAAGAAGGCTGTCGCGGTCGGATCCCTAACCGTCGTCACGTACTGAGCAGGGTCTTGTTCGGCGGAAAAGCTCGGCGTGAGGCTAACGAAGATATTCGCCGCAGGCTTGAGGGCAACACCGGGCCGAAGAGCCAGGGTGTGGGTGGCCGATCCTATACTGTTCGACGCCGCTACGTCGAAATCGAACACGGCGCGCTGTCTTGCGTCGGTCGATACTTCAACCTCGGCGTAGTTGTAGCCGGTTCGCATCACGACCGGCCCGCCACGCGTCAGTCGATCATCGAGAACCGTTGGATGGTGAATGACGAAACTCCGCAGATTCCAGTAGTTCAGGAACTGGGTGCCGGCGTAGAGCTGCGCCTGGAGATCGGTCTTGTCGCCATCGTAGTTGAACTGCTGCTGTCCGCCACCAAGGATCACCGCGTTGCGATACCAGCGTCCCGGAGTGTTCCACTGACGCCCCACGTTCGCGTTCATCCACTTGTAATCGGCGCGACCCAGGAACGACAGGTCGTTCACCTCGAAGCCGGGGCTACGCCAGTTCTGGGCTGTCTCCCAGAACCAGTCCCCGCCGCCCTTTCCTACTCGCGTATAGAAGCCGTAGCCCTGAAGCGATGTAGCGTTGGGATCGTACTTGGCATTGAAGATTCCGTCGCTCGTTACCCGACGGTCCGGACGCTGGAAGTAATGCGCGCTCGACTGCTCGGTTTGATCGATGACTGAGGTAGTTCCGGAGACGTTCGACGTAAGTATCGAGCCGATCCAGGAATACTGCCGCTGGTGCCACGAATGATCGAAGTCGATTCCGCCCGCTTCGGCCCGGCGGCGAAGTCTGTCGGAGACAACGGTGTCGTCCATCTGGCGGAGCACTGACGTGAATGCTCCACCGATTGTCGTAGCTCCCTGATTCAGATCTTTCTTGATCCGCCCGACGAAATAGTTGCTGAGCGGCTCTACTTCCTGCGACTGTTGCGGCCCACCACCGGCCGGCATGTACCGAGCTGTCTCTCGATTCGTGAGCGCATCGAGAATCCCCAAGGTGAATCCGCCCTTCGTACGTCCGGTGATTTTGGCGGCACCGAGGATCGTCGTGTTGTCAGGCACATCGGCGAAATCCGCGATGTTGCCCACATATGGATTGAGCTGTGGCGGACGTCCGATGCGGCGAGAGTAGAAGATGTCGAGGCTCGACGTATTGCTGCAGAAATTGCAGTTGAAATTACCGAAATCGAACGCGTTGCTCCCGGCCACGAAAAACGGCCGCTTCTCCGAGTAGAAGGTCTCGTACGCCGACAGGTTGATCGTCGCGGGATCCACTTCCACCTGACCGAAATCCGGATTGACCGTCGCATCCAGAGCAAGGCTCGACGTCAGCAGGTATTTCATGTCGGCACCGGCACTCACGCTGCTGTAGCTGCTGTTGTGATAGGGATCACCGGGTTGGGCGAACTTGTATTGCTGGCGCGATTCAACGTACGGAAGGATCTCGAGCTGATGGGGCTGTGGCTCGAGCACGAGTCCGTTCAGCGATCCGAAGTACATCGCTCCTCCCGACTCACTCTTCCGCCGGAAAGACCACATGTCCTGCTCATTGAGCCGGTCTGTGTAGCGCCAGATCTGCATCCCCCACGCTTGCAGGCTGTCGCGCGAGAAACGAAGCTGCGAGTACGGAATTCGGAGCTCGGCCGTCCATCCGAGCGAATCGACCTGGGTAGCGGCTTGCCAGATGGGATCCCACGACGGATCGCCGTTGAACTGATCGCCGCGAACCCCCACGGGGTTGATCTCGAACCACGCCTGGTCGATGTGATTGTGGTACGGGTCGAGAATGACGACGAGCTTATCGGTCGTCAGTGAGTTGAACGACCCGTTGTTGCCGTTCGAATCGAGGAGCTGGTCCCGCCTGGCCAGCGGAGCCCGGATACCGCGTGCACCCAGTGAGTCGTACATGCGCGCTCCGATGTAGAGGGCGCGCGGGCCGTAGAGCACTCGCACTTCGGTGCGCTGGCTCGCCTTCGCGCCTTCGTCCGGGTTCTGCTGTCGGAAATCAGTAATCGGGGTAGCCTTTGCCCAGGCGCTCTCATCGAGCTTGCCGTCGATGGTAATCGTACCGGTCACCGACGCCGCGGACGCGTTTGGCAACGGCGCCGAGCTGACAGGGACGGTTTGCGCGCCAAGTCTGGCGCTGAGCGTACAGAGAATGTACGAAGCCGCACCGATCGCGCGGACGATGCTTCGGCGCTGAACGGGGGCCGAGCCGGCCTCACGAATCACGCGGGACCGGCTTAAGCAGGATTTTGACATCAAAGGCAGCTAGGGACTGTGGTACCAATTGGACATCTATACCTACGGGCAGGTTTGGATTCTGTTTCGCTGCCGCAGGTGACGTTTGTGCGCGGACAAGCGCATCTTGTCAACTGCTGTAAGGCATGGCATTCATACCTGAGGCGCCTCGCACTCCCAATCGCGAATCCGGAAAGAACGGCAAATGGCATCGACCCTCGAGTTGAAAGACACAGTATCTGACGATCAGCCCTCGCTGGACGCTCTCGAGGCTGCCGCTGCTCTCGTCTACCAATCTATGCCGCCGACACCTCAGTACCGTTGGCCGCTGCTGGAAGCGCGAGTCGGGACGCCCGTCTGGGTGAAGCACGAGAACCACACCCCGACTGGTGCGTTCAAGGTGCGCGGTGGTCTGGTGTATCTCGAAGAGCTCATTCGCAACGGTGCAAAACCCGACGGAGTGATTTCCGCAACACGTGGGAACCACGGCCAGTCGGTGGGATTCGCCGCTCGCCAGTACAGAATTCCGGCCGCTGTAGTCGTGCCTTTCGGCAACAGCGTAGACAAGAATGCGGCGATGCGATCGCTCGGTGTCGAGGTCATCGAGCAGGGTCATGACTTTCAGGCCGCTTCCGAAGCCGCTGACGTGATTGCGATCGACCGTGGCTGGCACAGGTTTCCGTCCTTCCATCCGCTGCTGGTGCGTGGAGTCGGCACTTACGCTCTCGAACTATTTCGCGCCGTGCCGGACCTCGACGCCGTTTACGTACCGGTGGGGTTGGGAAGCGGTATCTGCGGAGTCATCGCCGCGCGAGATGCCCTTGGGCTCCGCGCGCGGGTCGTGGCTGTCGTCTCCGAGGGCGCGCCCGCGTTCGCGCTGTCCTACGAGCAGGGTCGGATTGTTTCACACGACGTGACTACCCGCATCGCCGATGGGATGGCGTGCCGGACTCCGGTGGAAACGTCGCTCACCATCGTGCGGCGTGGTGCGGAGCGTGTTGTCCGTGTCACCGACGATGAAGTTGAATCGGCGATGAGAGCGTTGTTTACAGATACCCACAACACCGCCGAGGGCGGGGGCGCGGCCGCGCTCGCCGCTTTGATCAAGGAAAAAGAGAGAATGCGGGGTCGCAAAGTGGCAGTGGTACTGTCCGGCGGAAACGTAGACTCCAGCCTTTTCTCCGGCATCTTGAAAGCCACGCACTAATCGGCGATTGAGAACAAACCGTTCGTCGCATCGATCCTGATCTTCCCAAAATGCGCGATGTCGCTTCCCAATATGCCATCGCAATTAATGAGGCTCGGGGGAGGCGGATCGTAGACAATCACGTCTTCCAGTCGCAGTTGTTTTCCTCCCAGATTCACTGTAAGACCGGGGACGACTCGATCCGTCTGTCCACCGGTCTTGGCAACACCAAACACACGGGCGTGTAAAGCCCTCGTCCTGGCACCAACCCTCTCCAGGATCGAAGCGTTCAGAAAGCTTGCCTGCGCCCCGGTATCGAGCGTGAAATGGAGCGTTCCACCGACCTTCGTCCGAACCGCAACCAGTGGTTTGCCCAGCCACACCAGATTTTGAAACGCTGTTCCATTTGCTCCCAGGCGCTCAGGACGCCTGATTGTGACGATTCCGTTCTGAAAATCCATCACGATGTCCAGCTGGCGGATGATGTCCCAGCCTATGATGCCATCGACACGCAAGCCTTGGCCCGCCGATCCGTCACCACCGGCTCTGAGTCGCATGAGAGAGGCGTCCATCACCATGGCGGAAACGTTGGCGAAGACGATCGATCCGATTTCCATTCGCTTTACGGCCGCGGGCAGCACGGGCGCAGATCCCTGGAATGTTCGAACGGTCAACGTGTCGGGAGAGACTATCGGAACCTTTGCTTCCGATGCGACCCTGGAGCTCAATACCGTCATGCTCGATCCCGTATCGAGCCAGAATTCATACTCCTTTCCGTTTATCCGCACTCGGACCGCAGGAGTTCCCGCGTCGGTCACCTCCAGCTGCAGTGTGACCGGCTTTTCTGGAAAGGTTGTTGCTGGTGGGTCCACACTCGCGAAGGCGTCACCCCACTGCTCCAGATCGGATGTGTGTCCCCGGTCCAAGGGTCCGAGACTCGAGCTGGTGGAAAGGTCTCTAAGCGTCGTCCACTTGTGCTCGTACATGAGCGTGGTGGCGAGCATCATTTGAGCGGCAACGGCCACGTTTACATCGATGGCCTGCCTGCTCATCGCGACAAAAGTGCTTTCGGCTTTTTCCTCGGTTCCGCCCGCCAATAGGGCGATTCCTTCAGCAAATCCGATCTCCGGGTCGCTGCGGGCGGCCGCGTGCAACGCGGTCATGTCGAGTTGGGCTACCGCCGTCCAGTACTCTTCCGAATAAGCGGCTAGCGGGAGTAAGGGTTTTTCGGGCGAGAAGGATGACGGGCCGGGCGATGCCGGGTCAGTTGCCTCGAGCGAAAAATCCTTCTGATATCTGTTGGCTCGAACCCCGATCCTCGCATCGCGAGGGGATTCGGAAAAAACTCGCGCGGTTTCCAGACAGCCGGTCAGCAATCCTACGAAGCCAGCGATGGTGCAGGCGCGAGCCTGTATGTGGTAAAATCGAATCCAGTACCCGGATCCGAGTGCGCCAAATGAGGTCTGATCCATATACGGCCCTCTCCGGAAGGAGTCGGAGTCCGTGCTGGTGGGCCGTAGCTGCTATCTCCGATAAAAAGGTTTGATGCTCGATAATCGAAAAAGGTTTGTCGCAATTGCACTTGGTTCGCGCCAAGCGACAAACGTTTGGCGGGTTGAGAGATTTGGCTGGTCTACGCGCTCTTTTCGCGCCGGGCCAGTTCATCAGCCACATCCCGTAGTGAAACTCCGACGCCGCGGAGCGCGACTAGCGTGTGGTAGAGAAGATCCGCGCCCTCGGCGATCGCGGACTCCCGATTGCCGTCTGCGCACGCCGTGATAAGCTCGGCGCACTCCTCGCCCAGCTTCTTTAGCCGAAGATTGCGATCGGCGAGAAGCCGGCGTGTGTAGCTCGTTGCGGTCTGGTCAGCGGTGGTGGCGCGCTCGGCGATCACGGAATCGAGCCGCTCGAGCACGTCACGTGTCGCATCTTCGGAGTCACCCGTGTCGAAGCACGTGCGAGCTCCAGTATGACACGCTGGACCGGCTGGAATTACGCGCGCGAGCACGGTGTCGCCATCACAGTCGGCTGTGAGCGACACGAGGCGCTGCACGTTGCCGCTCGTCGCTCCCTTGTGCCAGAGTCCGCGCGTGCGCGAGTGATAATGCATTTCGCCGGTGGCAATCGTCCGCTCGAGCGCCTCACGGTCAGCCTGAGCGACCATGAGTACAGCACCGGTACGCGCGTCCTGCGTCACGACGGTGACGAAACCATCTCGCTTGGTGAAGTCCACTCCTGGGAGCATAAAGGCCTAACCGTCTGTTGGACGCATTGACGCGCGTGTCTCGGTGGCGAGCGCGGCGTTCGTCGCAATTGCGCTACCGCCAAACGCGGTGCGATTCCCTGCCCAGTCGGTGAAGACGCCGCCTGCCTCCTCGACGATCGGCATTAGCGCCGCCGAGTCCCATGGAGCCATCACCGGATCCACCATTGCCTCGGCGCGACCCGTGGCCACGAGCAGGTAGCCGTAACAGTCGCCCCAGGAGCGGCTCAATTGGGCGCGCTCGCTCAGACGGCGCCAGTCCGCGCGCTTTCCGTCATCGCCGCGGAATTTCTCGTCCGTCGTGAGGACCAAAGCGCGGTCGAGACGATCGATGCGCGACACGGTGCACCGAGACCCGTTCCACCACGCGCCTTCACCGGGCGCCGCGGCGATTATCTCGTTTATCGCGGGAAAGAACGCCGCACCGGCAAGCACTTGCTCCCGCTCCACGACGGCGACGAGCGTTCCCCAAAGTGGTACTCCGCGTACGAATGTCTTTGTGCCGTCGATCGGATCCACAACCCAGCGGCGTGCCGCTTCCGGGCGAACGATCCCGAGCTCTTCCCCCTCTATCCCGTCGTCGGGAAAGCCGCGCGTGATCCAATCACGGACCGCGGATTCCGCCTCGCGGTCGGCGATCGTAACCGGAGAGCCATCGGCCTTCGAGCTCACCTCGAGTGCAGTACGATAGTGCCGCATCGCGACATTGCCGGCGATGCGTGCCGCTTCCTGGGCTGCCTCCAGTAGCAAGGACGATCGGATGACTCTCCCCATCAGGCAACCTTCCGCACTGGAATGCGCTCGCGGTCAAGCAGCTCCTTGATTTCGCGCACGCTCGTCACGCCATCGTGAACGATGCCGGCGACGAGTGCTGCGCTCGCACCACCGGATACGAGAACGTCGCGCACGTGATGCGCGGAGCCGGCACCGCCGGAGGCGATCACTGGAACCGGCACCGCGCTGGCGACGGCATGCGTGAGCTCGAGATCGTAGCCGGTTCGCGCGCCGTCGCGATCGATGCTCGTGAGCAGGATCTCCCCCGCACCTCGATCGACGCACTCACGCGCCCACTCGATTGCATCCCGTTCGGTGCGCACCGTCCCTCCATGTGTCCACACCCGCCAGTGCCGATCGTCGGCTGTGCATCGGGCATCGATGCTCGCGACGACGCATTGCGATCCGAATCGCTCAGCGCATTCGGCTAGGAGTGTGGGCTGTGCAACCGCGGCCGTATTGATGCTCACCTTATCCGCGCCCGCGCGGAGGGCGCGGGCCGTATCGTCGACTGAGCGTATGCCTCCGCCAACGGTGAGCGGAATGAACAGCTGCTCCGCCGAGCGTCGCACCGAGTCGAGCAAGGTCGCGCGCTCCTCGAGGCTCGCCGAGATATCGAGAAATACGATCTCGTCGGCGCCTTCGGTCTCGTAGCGGTTGGCAAGCTCCGCCGGATCGCCGATATCGCGCAGCTGCTCGAAACGAGTACCCTTCACGACGCGCCCCGCGCGCACGTCGAGACAGACGATGATGCGCGTCAGCATTCCGACCAGCTCACATCGCCCTTCGTGCTGAAAAGCGCGTCCGTCTCGACGAGCGCATCACGCACCGCGAGGCCGAGTGCCTTGAATGCCGCTTCGACCACGTGGTGGCGATCACGCCCGCGTAGAACGCGAATATGGAGCGTCGCCCCCGCGTGCTCGGCGAAGGACCGCATCCAGTGATCGTACATCGCGCTCGGCAGTGGACCGCTGTAATAGGGCCGGCCACCGAGATCGAGCGAGACATGCACGAGCGCATCGTCCATTGGAATCGTGCGGTCTCCAAACCGCGCGATGCGGGAAGGCAGATATTTTCGAAGCGCGGCACCGAGCGCGATGGCAACGTCCTCGATCACATGATGGTTGAGATCCCCGCGCGCAGCGACGGCGACATCTACTCCCGCGTAACGCCGGAAAGTCACGAGCATATGATCGAGAAATGGAACGCCGGTGGCGATCGTTCCTTCGCCGGCCGCCTGGATCTCGACGCGAACGCTGGTCTCGCGAGTATCTCTCTTGATGGCTGTCATGTTTTGAGCTCTCCGGTGAATTCTTCCGCGATAGTTCGTGCGTCGAGCACGCCAGTGTAGAGCGCCATGCCGATGATGGCGCCCGTGATCCCCCGATCTTCCAGCGCGCGCAGGTCGTCGATCGTCGTGATGCCTCCCGACGCATAGACAGGGTGATCGCTCGCCTCGGCGACATCTGCCATGAGCGTAAGGTCTGTGCCACCGAGCTGCCCCTCGCAGTGCACCGCGGTGACCAACACCCCGGCGAGCGCAAGTGTGTTCAGCTCCGCTATGACATCGAGCACGTCGCGCGGACCTGTGCTTTCCCAGCCGTTGGTCACGACGCGACGATCGCGCACGTCGGCGGCGATGATGAGCCTCCCGGGGAAGAGCGATACCGCTGCGGTGAGCCAGGCCTCGTCCTCGATCGCACGCGTGCCGACGACGACCCGATGTGCGCCCTGCCAGAGCAAGCGGTCGATCGCGTCGGTCTCGCGCACGCCGCCGCCAACCTGCACGTCCGCCTGCCGGTCGCGAAGCAGCTCGGTGACGAGCTGTTGGTTGGAGCCACGCCCGGTCGCCGCATCGAGATCGACGAGATGAAGACGATGAAAGCCGAGATCGGCCCAGGTGCGCGCTACCTCGCGGGGATTGTCGATGCGCAGGCGCTCATGATCATACGATCCGCCCACGAGCTGCACGCATGCGCCGTCCCGGAGATCTACAGCCGGAATCGCGATCATGCGCACGCCTCCGCCATCAGCGCGCGCAGGAACGCAACGCCCGCGCGCGAGCTCTTCTCAGGGTGAAACTGCACGCCGACAGCGCTGCCCTCACGCACCATGGCGGGGAATCGGTCGTCCTCGTGAATGCTCCAGGCGCGTACGACGTCGGCGCGAGAGGGCCGACATGCGAAACCGTTCGCGTAGTACGCTACGTCGAGTGGCGCGCGCTCAAACGTGCTATCGCTTGCATCCTCGATCGCCGCCCAGCCCATGTGTGGAACCCGGCGCGCGCGCACGCGGGTGACACGACCTTCGATCACGCCGAGCCCTGCGCCGGCGCCCTCTTCGCTTTCATCGAACAGCAGCTGCATCCCGAGGCAGATGCCGACACACGGCAGCCCTCCAAAAATCGCGGCACGCAGCGCATCGCGCGCAGGCGCCAGGTGCGAAGCAGCGTGCCCGAACGCGCCGACGCCTGGGAGTACCAGCACGTCGCCGTCCAGCGCTGCCACCGGATCGGCTTCCACGCGCACGCGCGAGGATCCGTCGTCGAGCGCCTTCGCAAGTGAATGCAGATTGCCCGCGCCGTAGTCGAGGATCGTCACGCGCATGCCAGCGCCCCCTGGAGAGCGTCAATCGCGCGCTCCATCATGGATGCCGGGCCTGCCGTGATGCGGAGCGCATCTCCGATAGACGGCAGCCCCTCGAACACTCGGGCTGCGACGCCGCGCTCACGCATCTGCCGTGCAACAGCGGCCGCACCTGGAATGGGGACGAGCACGAAGTTCGCCTGCGACGGAAGCGGCGCGAGACCGAGCGTCCTTAGAGATTCAGCCAGCCGGTCGCGACTCGCTCGCGCGTCAGCGACCCGCGCTGCGACCCACGTGCGATCCTTTGCCAACGCTGCCAGGGCAGCGCGCTCAGCCGCCATGCTCACCTTGTACGGCCCGCGCGACTTCTCGACCTCGGCAACAATGGCCGGTGTACCGACCGCGTAGCCGATGCGCAGTCCCGCCAGCCCGAAAGCTTTCGACATTGTTCGCACCACGAGGACGCGGTCGCTGGCCGCGGCGAGATCGATGCGCGAGTCTTCGGCAAACTCGGCGTATGCCTCGTCGAGAATGACCACACCCGGAGCGCCTGCGATTAGTCGGTCGAGGGCAGCTCGCGAAGCGGTTGTTCCCGTCGGGTTGTTCGGCGAGCACACGTAGATGATCCGCGCGCCGGTCGCGATGAGCGCATCGGGATCGATGTCCCACGTCGCTGTCATCGGGACCGACACAGGAACCACGCCGTTGATTCGCGCGAAGACGGGGATCATCGCGAACGAAGGCGCGCAGAAGGCGAGTGATTGGCCGGGCTCCGCCAGCGCGCGAATGGCCGAGGCGAGGACGTCGTCGGAGCCGCATCCGGTTACGATCCACGACTGATGTACGCCGGCGTACGCGGCCAACGCCTCCTTCAACGCCAATGCATACGCCGAGGGATAGCGAGTGAAGCTGCCATCGGCGAGCTCACGTATCGCTTGCTGCGCGGCAGGCGGCGCGCCCCACAGGTTTGTATTGTCGCTCAAGTCGACGTCGCAAGAAATCGACTCGGTGGAATACAGCGGCACGTCGCGATACGCTGCGCGCGCGATTTCGGGTGATGCGGTCATGTCGTCACCTCGGCCGGTATCGAAGTAATGCGCCACGCCCGCGCGGCATCCGCGTGCGCCGTCAGGCCTTCCGACTCAGCGAACGCGGCAACATCGCGGGCAAGCCGCGCCGCGGCGTCTGGTGAGACGCGCTGGTATGTGGTCCAACGAACGAAATCCTGTGTCGAGAGCCCCGAGTACGAGCGCGCCAGCGCGCCGGTAGGAAGCACGTGATTCGCACCCGTCATGTAGTCGCCGAAGGTCACCGAAGCGGAAGAGCCCAGGAAGACAGTTCCCGCGTTGCGCACGCGTGGCAGGAGCGCATCGGGGTCGTCAACGGCGAGTAGCAGATGCTCGGGCGCGTAGGCTTCGGCGAAAGCGAGCGCCCCGTCGAGCGAGCGCGCCGTGAGCAGAGCCCCTCGCGCGGAGAGCGCCGCCTCGATGATCCTTGCGCGTGGTTGAAGCTCGAGCCGCGTACGCAGGCTTCGCTCTATTCCAGACGCAACCTCGTCTCCGACGGCTATACAGACGACGCACGCATCGGAGTCGTGCTCCGCCTGTGCCAGCATCTCCCGTGCGATTGCCTCCGGATCGGTGCTATCGTCAGCGATTACGAGCAGCTCGCTTGGCCCCGCTGGCGCGTCGATGCCCACGACGCTTGCTGCCTGGAGCTTCGCCTCGGCTACGTACGCGTTACCGGGGCCGACGATCCGGTCGACTCGCGGAACACTCTGGGTGCCGTACGCCATGGCAGCGATCGCTCCCGCACCGCCGACTGCAAACACGCGATCCACGCCGGTGAGCGCAGCGGCTGCCAACACCACACTGGAAGGATTGCCGGATTCGCTCGTCGGTGGTGAACACAGGACGATTTCGCGTACGCCGGCGATGCGCGCGGGTATCGCGCACATGAGCACTGAACTCGGGTACGCTGCGCGTCCGCCAGGCGCGTACACACCAGCGCGGTCCAATGGATCGGGCCGTCGGCCGACGACGACGCCCGGCTCCGACTCGACTTCTATTGCGGTCATCAGCATCGCGCTGTGAACCAGCGCGATGTTGTCCGCGGCGCGCTCCATGGCGCGGCGGAGAACCGGGTCGAGCGCGTCAAGCGCGCGACCGCACGCGTCGCGCGGTACTTCCAGCTCGTCGAGATCAATCCCATCGAGCTCGCGCGCGAGGGCTCGGAGGGCGACATCGCCGTCACGCCTCACTCGCGCCAGAATCGCCGTGACACGATCCCGCACAAGGGGATCGGCGCTGAAGCCGCGCTGAAAGAGAACCGTTCGCGCGCGTGCGTCGAGATCCGAAATCGTGCCGCGTACCGCGAACAACGCGTCACGTGCAGTCGCGGCAACGGTCACTGATGCACTCACGGCATGACCCTCTCAATGCGCGTGACGAGAATGCCTTCGCCGCCAAGCGCCTTGAGGTCGGCGATCGTGCGATAGATCGCCTCCTGCGCAACGACGGCATGCACGGCTACAAGGTGCCCACCGTTCAGCACATCGATCACGGTTGGCCCGTTGAGGCCGGGAAGGACGCGCCGAACCTGATCGAGCGCGGCACGTGGCATGTTCGCCATCAGGTAGCGCTTGCCGCGTGCGCGGAGGACCGATTCCAGCGCGACCACGAGCTCGTCGACGCCACGCTGACGACCCGACGATCCGACGTCAGGCGCCGTGATGAGTCGGGCGGTCGACTCGAGGATCGTCGCGATTTCGCGGAGCTTGTTGACGCGAAGCGTGGAGCCTGTGGACACGAGATCAGTGACGATGTCCGCGATCCCCAGGTGTGGGGCGATTTCCGCCGCACCGCTCACGGGAACGATCGTGACCGGGCGACACGCGTCCGCGAAGTAGCTCTCGGTGATGCGCGGGAACGAAGTGGCGACGCGAGGGGATCCGTTTTCGTCGCCGACGATATCCTCCAGCGACTCGATGCCGCTCTCTTCACGCGCGGCGACGACCAGACGGCAGCGGCCGAACTCGAGGTCGAGCGCGGACTCGAGTGCGCGTTCCGACTCGCGCACGAGATCCCATCCCGTAACACCGGCATCAGCGGCACCGTCGGCGACGAACTCGGGAATGTCCTGCGCCCGCACGAAGATCGCCTCGAAGTCGGCACCCACTGCGGCAACCAGCGCGCGATCTCCGGCGGCGCGAAACTCGAGTCCCGCGTCGGCGAAGAGCGTGCGCACGTCGTCCGCGAGCCG
>JADGQU010000235.1 GCA_017881545.1 Gemmatimonadaceae bacterium | reverse complement strand
TCTCGATCTCCTCGACCGCGCGGTGCCGAGGTACGAGTGGTTCGATGGCTGGAAAACATCGACCGCGGACGCGCGCAGCCTTACCGATTTGCCCGTTGAGGCCCGCCGCTATCTCGACCGCATACAGTCTCTCGTCGAGACGCAGATCACCTACGTGAGCGTCGGCACCCGGCGCGATCAGATCATCGGCGTCGAGGGCGTGCTTCCCGCCGGCCCAGTCGGCGTCGCCTGAGCGGCTGATCAAACCGATGGCGAACGACGCGGATGTCCTGATCGTCGGTGGGGGACCGTGCGGCCTTGCCGCTGCGGTCTCGGCGCAGCGCGCGGGTCTGCGGCCGCTGGTGATCGAGAGCGGCGTCGTCGTGAGCACCATCGCCGCGTACCCGACCTATGTGAGATTCTTTTCGACGGCCGAGAAGCTCTCGATCGGCGGACTGCCCTTTGTCATCGCCACAGAGAAGCCCACACGGCGGGACGCGCTCGCGTACTACCGGGCTGTGGTCACGTATTTCGGCATCGCTCTACGGCAGCGAGAGCGCGTCAGTGCCATCCAGGGCAGCTCCGGACATTTCACCGTGGTTTCGCGGACGAGTGGGGGTGAGGAGAGAAAAACCACGGCGGGCGCGGTCGTCATCGCCACGGGATACTTTGGCTCTCCTAATCGCATCGGCGTGCCCGGCGAGGAATTGCCGCACGTGACGCACGTCTATCGCGAGGGGCACGAAG
Source organism: Gemmatimonadaceae bacterium (assembly GCA_017881545.1). Classification (GTDB taxonomy): domain Bacteria; phylum Gemmatimonadota; class Gemmatimonadetes; order Gemmatimonadales; family Gemmatimonadaceae; genus UBA4720. The sequence goes on along the minus strand of JADGQU010000235.1, from coordinate 4,088 downwards.
CGTTTTTGCAGGATGTGGTGGTGGTCGGCGGCGGCAACTCCGCGGCCGAGGCGGCGCTCGACTTGTGGAGGTCCGGCGCGCGCGTGACGCTCGTCCATTTCGGCCCCACGTTCGACAAGAAGATCAAGCCGTGGGTGCTTCCGGATTTCACCAATCGCGTGAAGGAAGGCCAGATCGCGGTGCGATGGGACAGCCGTGTCAAGGCGATCGAAGCACGCGACGTCGTGCTCGTGCATCGCAAGAATGAGGATCGCGTGAAGGCGGATCGCGTCTACATCATGACCGGTTTTGCGCCGAGCCTCGAGCTGCTGCGCGAAACGGGCGTGCCGATAGATGAGAAGACGGGCATCCCGAGGCACGACGCCCAAACGCTGGAGACACCGATTGCCGGAGTGTTCATCGCGGGAGTGGTGGTCGCCGGCTACGACGCCAACAAGGTGTTCATCGAAAATGGCCGGTACCATGGCGACCGAATCGTCGCGCGGCTGCTCGGCCAGCGCGCTCCGGCGGAGCCCAGGCTTAGCGCGGAACTGGATGCATGACACTCGGGCCGACTAACTTTCCCTGATGCCCAACCACCCCGATGTAATGGAGAAGCTGGTGTCGCTGGCAAAGCGGCGCGGCTACATCTTCCAATCTTCCGAGATATACGGCGGCACAGGATCCGTGTGGGATTACGGACCGCTCGGCGTCGAGCTAAAAAGAAATCTGAAGGATCGCTGGTGGCACTCGATGGTGCGCGCCAGGAATGACATCGAGGGACTGGATGCCGCGATTCTCATGCATCCACGCGTCTGGGAGGCGAGCGGGCACGTCGCGGGGTTCGTGGATCCGCTCGTGGATTGCAGGAATTGCAAGAAGCGCTTTCGCGCCGACGATCCTCGTATCAAGGGCACCCCTGGAACGCCCGACGCCCAGTGCCCGGCGTGCGGCATGAAGGGGACGCTCAGTGCGGCGCGACTGTTCAATCTCATGTTCAAGACGTTCATGGGGCCGGTCGAGGACTCCGCGGCGGTCGTTTATCTACGGCCCGAGACGGCGCAGGGCATCTATGTGAACTTTCTGAACGTTCAGCAGTCCACCCGCCAGAAGGTGCCATTCGGAATCGCGCAGATCGGCAAGGCGTTTCGCAACGAGATCACACCCGGCAATTTTATTTTCCGAACGCGCGAGTTCGAGCAGATGGAGATGCAGTTCTTCGTCGAGCCAGGCACCGACATGAAGTGGTTCGAGTACTGGAAGCAGCAGCGGATGGACTGGCACCGGGCCCTTGGGCTGGACGAGGACAGACTACGCTTCCACGAGCACACGAAAGAGGAGCTGGCGCACTACGCCCGCGCCGCCTTCGATGTGCAATTCGATTTCGGGGGAACTCTCGGGTTCCAGGAAGTCGAAGGCGTGCACAACCGCGGCGACTTCGATCTTAAGCAGCACCAGGAGTTCTCCGGGAAGAAGCTCGAGTACTTCGACCAGCCGAACAACAACCGGTTTCTTCCATATGTCGTGGAGACATCGGTCGGTGCGGACCGAGTGGCTCTGGCGGTTCTCGTGAATGCGTACCGCGAGGAATCAGTCGAAGGAGAATCGGAAGGAAGAACCGTTTTGGGGCTGCACCCTTCCATCGCTCCGATCAAGGCCGGTGTGTTTCCGCTCGTTAAGAAGGACGGAATGCCGGAGATGGCGCGCCGCATCGCCGACGATCTCAGGCCATCGTTTCCCGTCTTCTACGACGACAGCGGGGCGATAGGACGCCGCTATCGTCGCCAGGATGAGGTCGGGACTCCGTTCGGCATCACGATTGATGGCGAGTCGCTCACGAATGCGACTGTCACTGTGCGCGACCGCGACACGCTCAAGCAGGAGCGGGTCGAAGCCGGCCAGCTCAAGGACTACCTGACCCGAAACCTCGCGACGTGAGCATCCTCGACCTTCAGCGCCTGCGAGCTGGAGGCCAGGCGTTCATGGAAACGATCTCGCGCGAAAGCTATCTCGCTCTTGCGGGACTCAAGAAGACCGCGGAGCTACAGCCGATCTACGAGAAGTACGCGTGCGTCCTCGGCGCGGAAGCGCTCGAGCTGACGCTCGACGGGTTCCATTCGGCGGCGGAGAACTCCGACGACAGGAGATCCGCGCGGGCGCTGCTCGAGTGGGAGATCGAGTCGCAGGCAGCGAAGCCGCTGGCAGCGCTCGACGAGCGCGAGATCGAGTTTGAGAATTCCGCTGTCATTCGCTCGCCCGATGGGCGCGTGATCCAGTACCAGCTGGCTCCGATCGAGATCGCGAACACCAAGGACCGGACGCTGCGCCTCGCGCTGGACAAGGCGAGAGCGAAGCTGGTGAAGGAAGAGCACGCGCCGATCCGGCTGGAGAGGCTCCAGCGCGAGAAGGACTACATCGAATCGCTCGGCGTGGGCGGTGATTACAACGCGTCGTTCGAAGCGGTGACCGGGATATCGCTCAGCATGCTGGCCGCGAGCTGCGAGCGGTTCCTGCGCGATACCGAATCGATGTGGAACGACACGCTGCCGCGCGTCCTGAAGAAGTCTCTAGGCATCAAGTCGTCGCAGGCGAAGCGCTCCGACGCGCTCGCCCTGTTCAGGGCCTCCGAGTTCGACGACGCGTTTCCCGGCAACGAGATGGAAACGGTGATGCGGCGGCAGGTCCTGGAGATGGGAATAGATCCGACCGCCGATGGGCGGGTCATCTTCGACGTGGGCGAGCGGGAAGGGAAGCGATCGCGCGCCTTCTGCTCTCCGGTTCGCGTGCCCGAGGAAGTTTACCTCGTGCTGCGTCCGCATGGCGGCCAGAGCGACTACAACACTTTCCTCCACGAGCTCGGACACGCGCTCCATTTCGCGTACGCGAGTCCGGACCTTCCGTTCGAGTTCAAATGGCTCGGCGACAATTCCGTCACCGAAGGGTACGCGATGCTGTTCGACCACCGGATGCAGGACCGTGGCTGGCTCCTTCGCTACACCAGCCTGGGCGAGAACCGGGTGGGGAAATATCTGCGGGCGGCGGGTTTCGAGGAGCTGCATTTTCTGCGGCGCTACTGCGCCAAGTTCATCTACGAGCGCGCGCTGTACAGCGGCGAGATACGTTGGGCGGAGCTGCCCGACCTCTACGTGTCGCTCCTCACGAAGGCGACGGGCTTCGAGTACGACGCGGCCGACGCGTTCGTTGACGTCGATCCCAGATACTATTCGGCGCGATACCTGCGCGCGTGGCAGCTGCAGTCGGTCCTCAATGAGGAGTTGACGGCCCGCTTCGACGTGGACTGGTTCAGAAATCCGAGTGCAGGGCCGTGGATGGCCAACGAGCTGTTCGCGCAGGGTCAGCGCGAGACGGCCGAGGAAATCGCGACGAGGGCGGGCGCCGGCACGCTGTCGTTCCAGCCGCTCGTCAGAAGGATCGAGGCGCTGCTCTGAACGTGACTGTCGCGGCGTGTCGGCTTGTAGCTCCTCCCGGGCGGGTCTAGATTGCACGGACGCGTCCAACCCCTGACTTGGTATTGATGTCACACCGCAATCGCACCCTCCAGGAAACAACGACCTCGCACACCCCTGCCGAAGTCCTGCGCTCGGCCAAGGATTTTTTCGCCCGGCAGACGGGCATCTACGCCGCCTTTCCGGAGCAGGAATCGAAGGCGCACGTAACACTGCGCGGACAGGGCGGAGAAGAAGTCGTGATTGCCGCGATTCCCGGCGCGGGTGAGACGAAAGTCACCGGCTCGACGTACCTCTTCGGTCAACAGATCGCCCGCTTTTTCTCCACGCTTGCGCCGGTGCCGCTCGCCGTCGCCACTGAAGGCGGCGAATGACAGCGCCGACACCATTTGTCAGCGGCTTGAGAACGCAGGGCGGAGCGTTCAGGCTCGGTTCAGCGTCCGGACCGGTGCTTCAGCTGAGGGCGCAGGTGCTCGAGGCATGGGACGCAATCCGGATCGATGCGGATCCGTCGTCATCCGTGAAGAGCCTCAAGGCCCTCGCCTTGAAAGAGCTTTATCCCGGCATTCAGAATGACGACCAGTACGTGGTCAAGCTGCACGGCTGGGAGATTCTGGACGAGGACGTCCCAATTTCGTCCAC
>JADGQU010000234.1 GCA_017881545.1 Gemmatimonadaceae bacterium | reverse complement strand
GTGAACTCGCTGGTGAGTCGAAAGCAATCGAGTGTTCCGTATCCCGCGCCCATTCTCGCCGCGTGCATCGGAGCCTCAGCCAGGTTCGTATAAAGAGTGACAAGACTATCCGAGCCCGAGTCGGGAGTTATCGACACGTGCTGGTACGCCTCGGTCTGATAGAGCGCCCGCTGAGCGTCGATGATCTCGTCCTCGCGAAAAAGCTCGCCCGAGTCGAGCCCCATGATTCGGCGCACGATCCTGGTCGGTATCTGCTGCCCCTTTGCAGAGTCAAGCGGTATCACGTTGATCTCGATTTTTCCAATTCTCGCTCTTGGCCCAGGTGTCACGTACAAAGTGTCCCACGCGCTCAAGGCGCTGTCGTTCACGGCGAAGCGATTGACCGCCTCGGCCCTCGGATATCCGTTGTTGTGCTGGCGCTGGCGTACGGTGTCTGCCGCCGCATCAAGCGCGAAGCGGTCGAATCTTCCGCCCTCGCGGACGGGCACGCCGCGGAGGATCCGCCCTCTATCCGGAACCGAATCCAATCCGCTCACCACGAAAGACCTCAGTATCATCGGCGGCCCTTCATTGATGGTGAATTTCACCCCGACCGCCCCCGGAGCCAGTACCTTGACCGCGGTGTCGACGGTCACCTTTGGATACCCCCGACGGCGATAAAAGATTATCAACCGGGCCCGGTCATTCGGGAGCTCACTCCGGTCCAGACAGTGTTTGACCGTGAAAGGCAGGTAGAGGTAACGGCGCGCCCAAGCCGACGGCGTGGTGACAATCACCTTCGCGAGGTCGGCGGCCGAAAAGGCACGGTTTCCCTCGAAGTCGAGGCGGAACACTTCGAGGTCGCCACGCTGACACTCGATGTCCTGAGCGCGTGCGCTGTTGACGCCGGGAAACGCTGCAAGGAACGCGAGTGCGGTGTAGATCCCGAGTGGTACCCGGGAAAATCTCACCCTTTCAACGCGCGCGCGCCTGGGGGCTGCCCGGGCGGCAGCTCCCGAGCGTAGTGCGTCTCTGTTTCAGGCTCGGTCCGGTCGCCCAGCATTCGCGTGGGCGGAGTCGGCGGCGAATGAGGTAACTCGCCCTGCGGAACGAGTGGCGTGCGCTGGATTAAGAGTTGCACAATGTAGAAAGCGGCCATACCGGCAGCGACGCCGACGCCAACGGCAGGCAGTAGATCCTTGGCGCCAAGTCGGCGGCGATAATAGTATTCTGCGCTCACGGTGAGGCCTATTTCGGGGTGCGCGAAAGTTCTCGTATTTCGCCCCTTCATGTCAACCGTCAGAGCACACTCATGCGGCGACTTTTCCTCCTCGCAATACCCGCGATTCTCAGCTGTGGTGGCGGCGGCGAATCTGCCCCTTCCCGCAAAACGATCATCGACTCGCGTGACACATACGACCCGAGATCGATGGACCCCGCGCTCTCGACCGACGTCCCGACCGGTCGTGCGGTCACCTACATCTTCGATGGACTGACGCGCTTCACTGCCGACGGGAAGGTGGTTCCCGGCCTCGCGAAATCGTGGGAAGTCAGCGCCGACGGAATCACCTACACCTTTCATCTTCGGAGCGGCGTCAAGTTCCACGACGGACGGCCGTTCTCGTCGAAGAACGTCATCGCGACTTTCCAGCGCGTGCTCGATCCGAAGACGAAAGGCGGACGCGGCTGGCCACTGTATCCAATCAGGGGAGCCGAAGATTTCGCGGCGAGCAAGGCGACGAGAATCACCGGCATCGCTGCTCTGGACGACTCCACCGTCGTGATCACATTGAAGGAGCCGTTCTCGATCTTCCCGAAGCTGCTGGCGATGCCCGTCACATCGATCGTGCCCGACAACCCGCCCGCCGACTTCGGACAGAAACCGGTCGGAACAGGTCCATGGAAGTTCGTCGAATGGCGGCACGACGATTACCTGCGCTTCGCGAAGAATCCTGATTACTTCGACGGAGCGCCGAAATCGGATTCACTGATGGCGCGCATCATTCCGGAGGCGAGCACGGCTACCGCCGAGTTCGAGGCCGGCAACGTCGACGTTTTCTCCGTTCCCGACGAAGCGGGCAGATCCTGGCAGGCTGATCCCGGCAAGAACAAGCTTCTCACCTCCGCACCGGCGCTCCGCTTCTGGTACGTAGGGATCAATACGACGCGCGGACCTCTCAAGGAGGTTCGCGTGCGGCAGGCACTCAACTACGCCGTCGATATCAGGACGATGCTGAGCGCTGTCATGGCCGGCCGTGGAACCGTCGCCAGCGGCGTGATTCCACCCACGCTCGGCGGCGCCGTGCCGAGCGGGAACGGATACACTCACGACGTTGCGAAAGCGAAACAGCTACTCGCGGCGGCCGGGTATCCGAATGGAATCGACGTTGATCTGTGGGCCGCGACCACCGACCAGTCGCCGCGCCTCGCGCAGACGATTCAGGCCAATCTCGCCGAAGCAGGAATCCGCGCGAATATCAAGCAGCGCGATGCGTCGTCGGTGCGCGAAGCAGCTCGGAACGGACAGGCCGATCTCGCGCTCAAGGAATGGTGGGCCGACTATCCGGACGCGGAGAACTTTCTGTACCCGTTGCTTCACAGCAAGAACAAAGGTGCCGGCGGCAACGTTTCGTACTATTCCAATCCGCACTTCGATGCGCTGGTGGATCAGGCCCACCGCGAGCAGGATGAGTCGAAGCGCAATCTGCTCTATACCGAGGCCGATAAGCTCCAGTACGACGACGCGCCGATGATCTATCTCTTCTTCTACAAGGATATGTACGCGGTGCAGCCATGGATCAAAGGCTTCACCGTTCCGGCCGTCTTCAATGGCCAGCGCTGGACCGACGTGACCATCAGCAAATAAGACGTGTTCGCGTTCATCGTTCGGAGACTGCTGCTTTCGATCCCAACGCTGTTTGGAGTGCTGGTGGTGGTTTTCCTCCTACTGAACGTCGCTCCCGGCGATCCGGTACAGGAGATGGTCGGCGAGCGCGCGGACTCTGCAACCATCGCGCGCCTGAGAAAGGAACTGCGCCTCGACGAGCCGCTGTTGAGCCAGTTCACACACTACGCGGGCGGCGTGCTCCGCGGTGATTTCGGAAATTCCTACATCACTCAGCGGCCGATCATGGCCGACATCCGGGAGAGATTTCCGAAGACGCTCCTGCTCGCCGGATCCGCCATGTTCCTCGCCTCGGTGCTTGGAATCACGCTCGGCGTCTTGAGCGCGCGCAATCCGGGCGGCTGGTTCGACCGCCTGGGACTGGGCATCGCCTATCTCGGGATCTCGTTCCCCGTGTACTGGGTTGGACTCATTCTCATCCTGGTTTTTGCAGTGATCCTCAAATGGCTTCCGCCTTCGGGCTACGGCGGCATCAAGTACCTCATCCTTCCGGCATTCGCACTCGGCTCACGGTCGATCGCGTTTCTCGCGCGCGTGACGCGGTCGGCGATGCTCGACGTGCTGGGCGGCGACTTCGTCCGCACCGCCCGAGCGAAGGGATTGACGGAGCGCGTCGTGATCGTAAGGCACGCACTCAGGAACGCGCTCATACCGATCATCACGGTGCTCGGACTGGATTTCGGATACTACCTCACGGGCAGCATTCTCACCGAGACGATCTTCAGCTGGCCCGGACTTGGACGCTACGTGGTAAATGCAATCACGCGGCGCGACCTGCCGGCGATCCAGGGGTCGGTATTGTTCCTGAGCGTCGTCTTCGTCATGGTGAATCTCCTCACCGATCTCGCCTACGCCAAAGCGGATCCCCGCGTAGCATACTCCTGATCGCCGCGATGCCGAACAACGAAGCACCCGCCGCGGCGTCGCCCACGCCCACGCCGCCGACCCCGGCACCAGCCACAGCCCCGGGGGAAATGGCGCCGCGCGAGCTCGGGCTCCGACAAAAGATCGAGAAGATCGAGCAGGAATCCGGCGCCAAAGCCATCGCCGTCGCGCTGCGCGACGCCGAGACCGGGCTCGAGCTGCACTACCACGGCGACCGCTGGTTTCACGCCGCCAGCACCATCAAGGTTCCGATCCTTCTCGGCGCCTTCGCCGCGATCAATCGCGGCGACTTGCTGCCGCATTCCCGCGTCCACGTTCGCAACCGCTTCCTGAGCGTCGTCGAGGGCATCCCGTTCCGGGTCGAATCGGGGCGCGACGCCAACTCGGCCGTGCACAACGCCATCGGCAAGATGATGCGCGTCGATGAGCTGGCGTATCACATGATCACCACCTCCAGCAACCTCGCCACCAATCTCCTCTTGGGCGTCATCGGGTCGGATGCGGTCAATCAGACGTTGAAGGATCTGCACGTCGATCAGGGAATCGAGCTCAGGCGCGGTGTCGAGGACGAGCTGGCGTTCGAGAAAGGCATCAGCAACATGGTGACCGCCGACGGGCTGCTCAGAATTCTCGTCATGCTGTCGGAGGGAAAGGCGTTCTCCCCCGCCCTGTCGCGGCGGATGATGGACATCCTCCATGGCCAGGAATTCAACCAGGGCATTCCCGCCCGGCTTCCAAAGGGCACGCGCGTCGCTCATAAGACCGGAGAGATATCGACCGTCGCCCACGACGCGGGCGTGGTCTACCTGCCCAAACGGAAGCCTTACGTGCTCGTGATCCTTACCGAATGGGACCCCGAAACGACCGGCCGCTCGCGGACGATCGCCGCTATCTCGCATACCATATACGAGTACCTCACCCAAGGCCCGGTGGATGAATGAGCGACCCCGCCAGTTTCGCCGAGACGCCGGGTGTGAATGAGGCCCCGAATTTCCCTCTTCGGGTCGTTGACGGGCTTACCCTCCCGCCTGAGTATCGAAAGGCGCTCAGGCCCGGAGA
>JADGQU010000233.1 GCA_017881545.1 Gemmatimonadaceae bacterium | reverse complement strand
GCCGCTGGCGTTGCGCTGGCCGGCGTGTTGATCGGCTTCTATATCTCCGGCTACCTCGTCGGCAACTCGGTGCCGTTCCGGCCGCAGGCAAGCACTGCAGACGGCAAGCGGACGGTGAACCTCACGATCCAGACGGTGGCCGCCGTCGGGCCGTCCCTCGCGCCGCATCCGGACTGGGTCTCGTACCTCGTGCGCGACAACAGCGGGCGGTGGGTCCGCAGCACGGTGTGGACGCTTCCGGCGAACGCGACGGTGCACGTCACCATCTACAACTTCGACGGCGCGAGCGGCCTGCGCAATCCGTTCCTCGGCCAGCCGCAGGGGCTCGTCGGCAAGGAGCTCGTCGACGGGAGGCCGCTCGGCGCGATGGCGCCCGACCAGCCGTCGCACACGTTCGCCGTACCCGAGCTCGGCGTTCTCGCACTCGTCGCGCCGGTCGGCAACGACGCGAAGAATCAGTGCGGCTACGCGCCCTGCGCGATGTCGATGGCGCACCGGACGATGACCTTCACCTTCCGCACCGGCAAGAAGGGGCACTACCGCTGGCAGTGCTTCGTGCCGTGCGCGGCGGGGTTCGTGTACGGCTTCGGGGGCCCGATGCAGACGATCGGGTACATGGACGGCTTCCTGAACGTGGTCTAGGCAGCGTGTCCGCGCAACCTGCAGCCGCCGGCTCGAGTCCCGCCCACGGGCGTCGCTTCCTGGCCGCCTGGATCGTGCTCAGTGCGATTCTCACGCCCGTTGTCGCGTTCTTCCTCGGGCCGGCGATCCCGCCCGGTAACGGCAGCGTCGAGGCGACCGGACAGGTCTTCGACAACGAAGTGCTCGTGGCGGTGTCCACGCCCGTGTGCGTGTTCGTCGTGCTGTTCCTCGGCTACGCGCTCGTCTCGTTCCGCAGTCGCACGGCGGAGATCGTGGACGGGCCGCCGCTGCGCGGCGACATGCGGATCCAGATCGCCTGGATGATCGTCACCGGCGCGACCGTGCTCGGGCTGGCGGCCTTCGGCACGTACGAGCTGCTCCAGGGCGGCGCCGGCGGCGGCCAGGGGCCGAATGCAGCGTTCCTGCCGGCGGGACACAACCACGCGCTGGACGTCCAGGTCATCGGCCAGCAATGGGAGTTCACGTACCGCTATCCGACGTTCGGCGGGCTCGAGACGCCGCAACTGGTCTTGCCTGCGAACACCCTGATCCGGCTTCACGTCACCTCGCTCGACGCCGTGCACTCCTTCTGGGCCTACCAGCTCGGCGTGAAGGCCGACGCGAATCCGGGCACCGACAACGTCGTCTACGTGCAGACGAAGGGCGCGCGGAGCTTCGATATCCGCTGCGCCGAGCTCTGCGGCCTCTGGCACGGCTACATGTTCGACACCGGACAGGTCGTCGACCAGGGTCGGTTCACCGCGTGGGCCAAGCAGCAGCAGACGTACTTCACACCGGTCGCGCGCTACCTGCCTCCGTACGCCACGACCTACATGCCCGACCCGCAGCGGCGTGCCGGATGACCAGACAAGAGGGAGGAGCCCAGTGAGCGCGACGGCCGTCGAGATTCGTCCGCCGGTATGGCGTCGGCTGATCGGCTTCAACGCGATCACCGGGGTGATCTTCGGGATCATCGGCTACTACCTCGGCTGGTTCCTCGGGCACCACATCACCGGGAAGAGCATCGCGTTCTTTGCCGACATCGACCAGAACGACCTTTCGGTCCTGCTCGGCTACTTCTTCGGCGTCTCCGGCTTCCTGATCGGGCTCGGTTTCGGGGTCTATCCGTGGGCGCGACTACGCGGGTATCCGCCGTCGCTCCGCGAGAAGGAGACACAAGGGACGTCGCGCTACTTCGGGCTCTGCACCGACCACAAGGTCGTGGGCATCCAGTACCTGATCGGGATCGGGCTCTTCTTCTTCATCGGTGGCCTGAACGCGATGCTGATCCGCGTCGAGCTGCTGCGGCCTGCGAGCCAGGTGTTTCCCGCCGGGCAGTACCTGACGCTCGTCGGCATGCACGGCACGATGATGATGGGGATGATGACGAGCGGCATCCTCGGGCCGTTCGCGAACTACTTCGTGCCGCTGATGATCGGCGCGCGCAGGATGGCCTTCCCGCGCATCGAGTCGCTCACCTTCTGGCTGCTCATGGCGGCCGGCGCGGTCCTCACCACGACGATCTTCTTCGGCGGGTTCCCGACCGGCTGGACCGGCTACGAGCCGCTGAACTCACAGGCGAACACCGGCATGGACTCGTATCTCGTCTTCTTCGCGCTCGTCGGAGTGTCGATGTGCCTGCTCGGACTGAACATGCTGGCGACGATCATCACCATGCGCGCGCCGGGTCTCACGTGGTCGCGCCTGCCGATCTTCTGCTGGGCGGTCGTCTCGACCTCGATTCTCAACCTGCTCGCCGCCCCTGTGCTGATCGCGGTGCTCGGGATGGCGATTCTCGACCGCACCGCGCAGACGACCTTCTTCAACCCCCAGGGCGGTGGCAGTCCGTACCTGTACCAGAACCTCTTCTGGGTCTTCGGGCATCCGGAGGTCTACATCCTGGCGCTGCCGGGCATGGGGATCGTCCTCGAGCTCCTCCCGGTCTTCGCGCGCAAGCCGCTCTGGGGCTACCGGCTCGCCGTCTCGGGCCTGCTCGGCGTGACATTGCTGAGCTGGCTCGTCTGGCAGCACCACCTTTTCGTGAGCGGAATCAACAGCGACCTACGGCCTTTCTACATGCTCTCCACCGAGCTGATCTCGATCCCGACCGGCTTCACCTTCCTGTGCGGCCTGATGACGCTCTGGCGCGGCCAGATCCGCTTCACGGTGCCATTGCTCTTCTGTCTTGCGTGGTTCTTCAACTTCCTCATCGGCGGCTTGTCGGGTGTCTTCCTCTCCGACGTGCCGAGTGACGTGACCACCCACGGCAGCTTCTTCTCGATGGCCCACTTCCACTACACGATCATGGGCGGGCTCGTCTTCGCCTTCTTTGCCGCGATCTACTACTGGTCGCCCAAGATGTTCGGTTACACGCTCAACGAGCGGCTCGGGAAGATCCACTTCTGGGTGATGTTCATCTCGTTCAACTCGACGTTCGCCCCGCTGTTCGCCGTCGGCTTTCTCGGGCAGCCCCGCCGCACGGTCACGTACGCGCACAACCTGCAGTTCCTGAACGACTGGGTCTCGGTGTCGGCGTTCGTACTCGGGCTGTCGATGCTCGTGTTCCTCTACAACTTCGTGTACTCGCTGCTCTTTGCGCGCATTCGGGCGCCGCAGAACCCCTGGTCGTCGCTCTCGCTCGAGTGGCAGCTTCCCTCGCCCGTGCCCGTGCACAACTTCGACCGGATCCCGGTGATCACCGGCGATCCCTACGACTACGGCAATCCGTCGCCCGGTGCGATCCCTGCGACGGCACCGGCCGGAGGTAGCTCATGAGCGAATTCGCTGCGAACGAGACCGACTACGAGGTCGTCGAGGGAGAGCCGCCGGAGCTCCTCGGCCGAAACCTCAACTCGGCGGGGCACCTGCTGGCGAGCGCGACCGCCTTCTTCTTTCTCGCATTCATCTTTGCCTACTTCTATCTCCGCTCGCTGAACAACGCGGGGCTCTGGCATCCGAAGCACGTCACTCCGCCGACGACGTTCGGCACGCTCGTGATGGCGTTGACCGTCCTGAGCGCCATCCTTGTGCGGCTTGGTCTCGCCGACCAGCGCGCCGGTCGCCGCTCCGAGTGGCGGCTCAAGGCCGCCGTCGGACTTGCCGCCGGCGTCGGCGTGGTCGTGCTGCAGGTCGTCGAGTGGGCGACGATGGGGTTCGGCCCCGCCGACGGCGGCTATGCCAGCGTGTTCTTCGGGTGGACAGCGTTCAACCTCCTGTTCATCGTGGGCACGCTCTTCTGGCTCCAGAACCTGCTGGCGACCGCGATCCGGTATCGCAACGTTCCCGTCGGCGGCAAGCCGACGCCCGGCCATGCGTCCGGCGACCCCGGGCGCCCCGGCCACGACGTCGCCGATCCGCTCTCGCTCGTGCGGCCGGGCCTGGAGGCGCTGTCCTTCTACTGGACGTTCCTGGCCGGGCTCGGCGTGCTGGCCTGGGTCGTCCTCTATCTCGCCTAGGGCGGCGGCCCTGTGCCGAGTATCTGGAGCAGCGCAGCGTGGCCCGTCGAGCCGCCGCTCTTCGTCGTCGTGCTCGTCGCGGCGTTGTACTGGAGTGGGGGACGCCGGCGCGTCTCCGTGCGCCGCGGTGTCGACCGGCCGGCGAAGAGCGTCGCGTTCTATCTGGGTCTCTTGATGATTCTCGTCGCGCTCGACTCACCACTCGATCCGCTCGCGGACACGCTCTTCGCCGCGCACATGGCGCAACACGTGCTGCTCCTGACGGTTGCGCCCGCGCTCATCGTCCTTGCCGCGCCGTGGACGCAGATCTGGCAGCCGCTGCCACTCGGGTTCCGCCGCACGGTCGCGAAGGCGGTCGTCGTGCATCCGCGCGCGCGGCCGCTCCGTGCGACGGCCCACGCACTCGGGCAGCCGGTCGTAGCCTGGGTGTTGTTCAACGTGAACATGCTGCTCTGGCATCTGCCGGCGCTCTACGACCTGACGCTGCGCAGCCAGGCGGTCCACGAGCTCGAACATGCGCTCTTCTTCTTCACCGGGCTGCTCTTCTGGGCGAAAGTGTTCGACTCCGTGCCGTTCCGCGCGCGGCTGAGCTGGCTCTGGCGCGCTGCGTACACGACGACGGGAATGCTCGTCGGCTGGGTGCTCGCGGTGGTGCTCGCGTTCGCACCGACGCCGCTCTATCACGCGTATGCGTCGCTGCCGTCGAGACCGGGCGGCATCTCCGCGCTCGCGGACCAGCA
>JADGQU010000232.1 GCA_017881545.1 Gemmatimonadaceae bacterium | reverse complement strand
ATCACGCCATCCGCAGGCTGTTTCGCGCAGGCGGATGGAGCCCCACCCGACGCATTATCGTTCATTCCACTAATCAATGACTAAGACCTTTCCCAGCGTGAGCCGTCGCTTGTTCGCGACCGTCGCAACGATCGCCACCGCATCTTCCGTCGCGCTCGCACAGACGCCCGGTTCCTCGTCAGGCCCCGCCGCCACGCAGCCCGGATCGGCGATCGCCCTCACCCTCGGTGACGCCGCGCGTCTAGCCGCGCGCCAGAGCGCGCTTGCCAGGGGCGCTCGGCTCCGCGCCGACGAAGCAGGCGCTCGCGTCCGCCAGCGCAAGTCGGATCTGCTCCCGACCGTGAGCAGCTACGTCCAGGAAGCCGGACGCACGTTCAACACGTCCACGCTCGGCATCGATTTCCCGGCGACCCCCGGAAACCCCCCGCTGTTCGATCCGCAGGGGCAGGTCGAGGGACCGATCAATACGCTCGACGTGCGCGGGCGCGTGCAACAGAACCTCATCGATTTTGGCGCGATCGGACGCGTTCGCTCGGCTCAGGCCCAGGCGCGCTCTTCTAGTGCCGACGCCGACGCCACCGCCGAACAGGCAGCGACCATCGCGACGAACGCCTACGTGAGAGCGATGCGCGCCGACGCGGATCTGCGCGCGCGGCAGGCCGACACCGTTCTCGCCACCGAGTTGCTCAGCATCGCGCAGTCGCAGCTACAGGCCGGAACGGGCGTCGGACTCGATGTCACCCGCGCCAGATCACAGCTCGCGAACACGCGCGCGTCCCTCATCGCGTCACGCAACGCGCGTGACCACGCGCACCTGGATCTCCTGCGCTCGCTCGCGCTTCCGGTCGGAACTGAAGTCGCGCTTACGGATTCTCTCTCCGCCACGACAGACAGCGGGACGCTTCCGGACGAGGCGGCACTCGTCGCGCAGGCAATTCGCAATCGGCCGGACCTCCTCGCCGAAGACGAGCGAATCCGCGCTGCCAGGCAGGGTCTCTCAGCAATCAAGGCCGAGCGTCTTCCCTCGCTAGGTCTGGTCGCCGACGATGGAGTGATCGGCAAGAACGGCGCGAAGCTGCTCAACACCTATACCTGGGGCTTGCAGGTGACGCTCCCGATGTTCGACGGCTTCAAGCGGGAAGCCCGCGTTCAGGAACAGCAGTCGGTGGTGAAGGAAGCCGAGGTCCGCCGGCGCGATCTCGAGCAGCAGGCACAGGCCGACGTGCGCGGAGCTCTGATCGATCTCTCTGGCGCCCGCGAGCAGCTCGCCGCGGCGACCGAGAGACTAAGCCTGGCCGAGCAGGAAGTGGTGCAGGCGCGCGACCGCTTCAACGCCGGTGTCGCCGGAAATGCCGACGTAGTGAACGCGTCGCTCGCTCTCACGTCCTCGCGGACGCTGGTGAACGACGCCGAGACATTGTATCAGCTCGCGCGCGTTTCGCTCGCGCGTGCGACGGGAAGCGTTACGACACTGAAATGATCGCCAGGAACAATTTGCAGAACTCCAACTAGAACATCAGGAATACAGGAAAGGCTATGGCAACCGCACTCGATACCGAAGCCACGGGGACTCCAGCTTCACGCAACGGCAGAACCGCCGCGTCTGAGCCCGATACTCCATCGAACAAGAAGAAGTTTGTTCTTCCGATCGTTGGTGTCGTCGCGCTCGTCCTCCTCTTCTGGGCGTTCCAGAAATGGAGCTACGGCCGCACGCACCAGTCGACCGACAACGCGCAGATAGACGGTCACATCGTGCCGGTACTGGCCAAGGTGGGCGGATACGTCAAAACGGTCAACGTGAACGAGAACGATCACGTGAACGCCGGACAACTCCTCGTCCAGCTCGACGACGCCGACTATCGCGTCCGTCTCCAGCAGGCGCAGGCGGATCTCGCGGCGGCCGAAGCGACGGCGGGCGGCGGCGGATTCTCCGGGCAGGCGGAGGCGCAGGTCCAGAGCGCCACCGGCCAGCGCGCCGCACTCGATGCGCAGATCGGCGCTGCTCAGGCCAACGCCAACAAGGCTGACGCCGATCTTGCCCGCGCGAGAGAGCTCGTCGCCAAGCAGATCATCTCCAAGCAACAGCTGGATGCCGCGCAGGCCACGGCGGACGTCGCGCACGCGAATCTTCTCGTTGCCCAGCGTCAGGCCTCAGCGGCTGGCGGAACAGTGAACACAATGGAAGCCGGCGTGCGCGTCGCGACCGCGCGCTCCCTCGCCTCTCGTGCGGCGGCGGAGAACGCTCAGCTTCAGCTCGACTACACCCACATCACCGCGCCGGCCTCCGGCGAGATTTCGAGAAAGCAGGTCGAGGTGGGACAGCTCGTCGCGCCCGGACAGCCGCTACTCAGCATTGTTGCTGACACCGGCGTCTGGGTCACCGGGAACTTCAAGGAGACCCAGCTCGCCACGATTCGCCCGGGCCAGCCGGTGGAGTTCGAGATCGATGCCTACGGCGGGTGTGTCGGAGAGGGAAAGGTCGCGAGCATCAGCGGCGCGACCGGAGCGAAGTTCGCGCTCCTTCCGCCCGACAACGCCACCGGAAATTTCACCAAAGTCGTCCAGCGCGTTCCCGTGCGCATCGCCGTCACCAAACCGTGTCCGGGTAACCATCCCCTGCGGCCAGGCCTCTCGGCGAACGTCCACATCGACACCTCAAACCGGTGAGCACGGCAGTGCTGCGGTCGTCGGGGATGACTTCATCCTCCGAGGATCGCTACTCGCACAAGTACGTCATCGCCGCCACCGTCACGATGGCGGCGATGCTCGAGTTGATCGACACGTCGATCGTCAACGTCGCCATTCCCCACATGATGGGGAACCTGGGCGCGACGCTCGACGAGATCGCATGGGTCTCGACGTCGTACATCATCGCCAACGTCATCGTCATTCCGATGTCGGGTTGGCTGTCGGCGTTCTTCGGAAGAAAGCGCTACTTCACGGGCTCGATCCTTCTCTTCACCGTCGCATCTTTCTTTTGCGGCTCGTCGCACTCCCTGCTTGGACTCATTTTCTGGCGCGTGATCCAGGGAATTGGCGGCGGGGCACTGCTCTCGACGGCGCAGGCCACGCTGTACGAGTCGTTCCCGCCCGAGGAGGCAGGAACCGGAATGGCGATCTTCGGCGTCGGCGTCATGGTCGGCCCGACGCTCGGTCCCACGCTCGGCGGCTGGATCACGGACAACTACAACTGGCCGTGGATCTTCTACATCAACGTTCCGCTCGGCATCATCGCGGCGATTCTCACGGTGACTTACGTGAACGACGCCGAGCACCAGGAGCGGGCCGACAAGATCGACTACCTCGGAATAATCCTGCTCACGCTGTGCGTCGGCTCGCTCCAGTGGATGCTCGAGCGCGGCGAGCGCTACGACTGGTGGGAATCGCGCTTCGTCACGATGCTGGGCTTTACCGCGCTCTTGTCGGGAATCGCCCTCATCTGGCACGAGCTGACGACCGACGAGCCGATAATCAACCTCCGCATTCTGAAGAGCCGCCAGGTGACCGCCGGCGTGAGCATCGGCCTGCTGCTCGGGTTTGCGCTGTACGGATCGGTCTTCATTCTGCCGGTCTTTCTCCAGCAGCTGCTCCAGATGACAGCGTGGCAGACAGGAAAGATCATTTTGCCCGGAGCGATCGCCTCGGCCGTGACAATGGCTGTGGTCGGGAGAAACGCCATGCGATTGGACGCCAGATACACGGTAGTAGCAGGGGCGTTTCTCTTCTTCCTGTCGATGCTCAAGCTCTCACACCTCACCTCTGCGAGCGGCTCCGGGGATCTCTTCTGGCCGCTGGTACTGCGCGGCGTCGGGCTCGGGCTCATCTTCGTTCCCCTCACGAACGCGACGATGGCGGACCTCAAGGTGAAGGATCTGGCGCAGGGAACCGGCATGTTCAATCTCATGCGACAGCTTGGCGGCTCACTCGGAATCGCGGTGATGGCGACCCTTTTAGCGCGCTTCATGGCGTCCGAGAAGGCGGTGCTGGTGGAGCACGTGGGCGCGAACGATCCCGAGACGTTGAGCCGTCTCTCGCTGCTAGCGCGCGGTCTGGTAGCGCGCGGAATAAATCCGATGATCGCGCAGCAGCAGGCGCTCGCGATCATCGACCGCCAGGTCACGGTGCAATCGAGCATGCTCGCGTTCTCGAGGATTTACCTGTACAGCGGGCTGGTGCTGTTATGCGGGCTGCCGCTGCTGCTCCTGTTCAGGACCGGCCGCGCTCGTGGCTCGATGGGCCCAGTTCACTAATCGGAGCCAGTGACATTGTCCGAGACGAATGCAGGCGACGCCGATAAGGTGGTTCCGACCGTATCTTACGGCGAGAACCCCTACCCACCGGTATTGTCAGCCCCTCAACAGTCGCACCCAGCCATACGTATTTCTGATGAGGAACGAGAGCTCGTAAGTCTGGCCAGGAATGGGGATGAACGGGGTTTTGCCGGTCTCGTGCGTCTTCACCAGCGGCGCGCGTACATAGTTGCACGCTCGATAGTCATGACGCACGAGGATGCGGAGGATGCCGTGCAGGAGGGGTTTCTGCGCGCGCATCAAGCGCTGGACCGGTTCGATCCGGCGCAGGCTTTCGGAGCCTGGCTCAATCGAATCGTCGCGAACGCGGCGCTCGATCTGGCTCGCCGCCGGAAGGTGAGAAATGCGGAGGAGCTCTCCGAATCGATTCCGGCCACTTTTCGCGATCCCGCGGAAGGCGGTGAGCTGCGGGAGCGGCTGACGGCTGCGCTGGCGCAGCTTCCGGATCGTGCGCGGGCAGTGATAGTGATGCATGATATCGAGGGCTTCACGCACGCCGAGATTGGCGAGATGTTGAACATACCGGGCGGAACGGCTCGCTCGGATTTGCACCACGCGCG
>JADGQU010000231.1 GCA_017881545.1 Gemmatimonadaceae bacterium | reverse complement strand
CGGCGGCGGAAAGCACGGACTCTTGCTTCGCGCACCCAGGTGCCCCCGCGCGGAGCGTTGGGGGTAGCCCGGGTGGACTACGGTCACCTCGGCGCCGGTAGGGATAGTCGTATCGGCTGACTCGAAGCAAAACCGCGTTCCCGACGAGTCCTGATCGCCCACGAACATCCTTGGGCTACCGTCCGGGGCGATGACCGTCAACGACTTGGCTGCCTCAGAAACCTGATCGGTGCGCGGCTCCCGCCCGCACGCCGTCCCGATGGCGATGCAGACGAGACCGATGACGCACGTTCTCAACCTGAGTCGCTTCAGCAACTCTCGCCTACAGCTCTCTCCGGTTGAGAAGCTGGTGGGCGTAATCCACCGCTCTCGCCGTCAGCGCCATATACGTGATGCTCGGATTCTGATTCGCGGTCGACGGCATGCACGCGCCATCGGTCACGAAGACGTTGGGCGCGTCCCACACCTGGTTGTGAGAGTTGAGCACCGAGGTCTTCGGATCGCGCCCCATGCGCGCGGTGCCCGTCTCGTGAATCACCAGGCCCGGTGGGTTGTTTTCCTTGTAGGTATTGATGTTGGTCGCGCCAAGTGCCTCCAGCATCTCGGTGGCGGTCACTACCATGTCATCCTGCATCTTATGCTCGTTCTCGCTGTAGGCGCAGTTTACCCGCAGTGCCGGAATCCCCCATGCGTCGACGAGATGCGGATCCAGCGCGACGTGATTCTCGTGGCGCGGAAGCATCTCGCCAAAGCCGCCGAAGTCCATCACCCACGGTCCGAGGTCACCGGTCAGCGATTTCTTGAACGAGGCGCCGAAACCGGGCATTTCCGTTCCTCGGTCCCAGCCAGGACGGAAGGCGCGGCCCTCGAACCCGTACCCGCGCAGAAAATCGGGATGCTTGGTCTTCACGTTCCGGAACCGCGGGACGTAGATCGCGTCGGGCCGGTTGCCGATCTCGCGCTTGTCCATCGCAAATGGCAGCGTGCCCGAAGCACCACCGTCCATGATGTGATCCATCAAGTTGTGCCCCAGCTCGCCGCTGGAGCTGCCGAGGCCACCCGGGAATTCTTTCGAGGACGAGTTGAGAAGGATGCGCGTGGATTCCATCGCCGACGCGTTGAGGAAGATCACCTTCGCGTAGACCTCGAACATTTCTTTCGTGTTTCCGTCGACGACGCGGACGCCCGTCGCGCGCTTCTTGGCGGGATCGTAGATCACGCTGTGCACGACACTGAACGGCCGGAGCGTCAGGCGTCCAGTTTTGCGCGCGGCTGGAAGCGTCGCGTTGATGCTGCTGAAATACGAGAACGTGATGCATCCACGCGCGCAGTGCCCGCACAGATGACACTTCTGGCGGCCGCCATGGTCCTCGGTCAGAACGGCCAGGCGCGCGTTCGTGATTACGCGCTCGCCGCCGAATTTTGTGAGCAGGATGTCGCGGGACTTCTGCTCCGCCGCGTTGAGCGGCCACGGTGTCTGGAACTCCCCGTCGGGGACTTGCGGAAGGTTTTCCTTGCGCCCCTGGATTCCCACGAATTTCTCGACGTAGCTCCACCACGGCGCCATATCCGCGTACCGAAGTGGCCAGTCAACCCCGTAGCCTTCTCGGGCGTTGGCCGTGAAATCGAGATCGCTCCACCGGTAGACGCACCGTCCCCACATGATCGAGCGGCCGCCTACCTGGCGTCCGCGTATCCAATAGAAGGGCTTGTCTTCGGGAAACGAATAAGGATTGTCGAGGTCGTTGACGAAAAACTTGGACGACCACTCGTCGCACGCACCGGTGTTCTTCTGGATGGGTTGATAGCGCTCGACCTGCTTGCGGTTCCCCATTCCACGGAAGCGTTTCCCCGAGGGAGGAACGTGTTCCACGTAGTCCACCGCCGGATCGATCGGACGTCCAGCCTCGAGGACGATGGTGCGGAGTCCCTTCTCGGTCAACTCCTTCGCAGCCCAGCCGCCGGAGATTCCCGAGCCGACGACGATCGCATCATATGTCATTGGTGGCATGATCAGACCGCCGGAGTGAAAGGCACGCTGCCCTGATACCCATTGAAGAACATCTGCATCTTCAGAACCTCTTGCTCCACACGTGCCGACGTGAAGTATCCGTACACGGTGAGCGCCTTGAGTCGCCCGAAGGCGAGTCCGGCACCAGCCTTGTCTCCCCTCGCAGCATCGAGCGCCGTCAGGAGCTCGACTTTTTTCGCCGCCGGCAAATCGACGAATCGATTCGCGCCCATTGTTGCGGCACGCACGTCAATGTCGCGCAGCCCGGCGAGGAATGCGGCCTTTTCATCGTCCCTCGCCCTTTCCGTGAGAATGAGATCGATGAACTCCGGAACTTTCACGCTCGTCGCGCCCGGCGTGTCGGTCTCGGGGATGATCATCTCGGCGATCGTGGTCACGAGCGCCTGCTGTTCGCGATTGAGCGTCGCGAACGGAACGTCGTCCAGCCGGAGGTGAAGCTCCTGTCCATACTTTATCGCGGCATCGGCGCCGCGAGGAATGAACGGGAGCGCGAGAGCGGCGCCGAGGAACTGAACGACTTTACGTCTTCGCATGTCAGGACACCGGTAGGTGTAGGATCCTGGAGGTGAAGTGTGGCGCGTCGAACGTAGAGCGGGGAAACGGAGTCGTCAAGCGAGAGCGACTCCGCCCGCCGACCGGTTGGTCAGCGTATCTAGTCCTCCATTCTGCCGAGACTGGTTCTGACGAACTTGCCGCGCTGGCCGATGAGGGTGATGCCGAAGGACATGGCGTAGAAGAAGAGAAGAACCGGTCTGAAGCGGCCCGCGAACCTGTCGAGTACGAGGCCCCAGCCCAACTGGTATCCACCGCGTGTAGCCTTGGCCTTATCGCTCATCTTCTCCCAGCCTGTCGAGATGAGATCGACCCGGGTGCGGTCCCCTTCGCGGGAAAAATTGACTTCGATGTGCTGGGCGTCCGATTCGGCCCGGGACGGGTGGAAGCTGAAGACAAGCCGCCGTGGCGGGTCCAGCGCCAGGACTGTGCCCCACCGCATCCGGGTGCCGTCCTTGTGTTCTTCAAAGATCCGTCCGCCTGACCGGGGCTCGAACACCACGCGAGCGACCCTGCCTCCGCCAATGGAGTAGCTGTAGGAGGGCCACCATTTGGCGAAGTCCTGGGTGAAACGGCGGTACGCCTCTTCCGGCGGCCAGGACACCGAGACGGATCTCCGTACGGGAGCGGCCGATAGCTCTTTTTTGGTGGACATCAACGGGCTCCTCGTCTCTTCAGGGGCGTTGGTGGGGATTTCCTGGGCGGATGTGGATCGTTGGCGGCGTAGGCGGCGAGGACATCGTCCCACATTCGCTCGACGTAGCGTCGCAGCTCGGCTAGACCTTCCTGCGAAGCGCTGTAGTAGCGGCGGGTCCCTTCCCTGCGGTCGCGGACCAGTCTTGCTCCGCGCAGCACGCGCAGGTGCTGGGATACGCTCGGCTGCTGGATCTTAGCGATTCGGGCCAGCTCGCCCACGGTGTGAGGGCGGCTGCGCAGACGCTCGAACAGTGCACGACGGGTTGGGTCGGCCAGAGCTACCATGACAGTTCCATAGGTCATGCCCTATATAGGCATCAACGCATGGATAAGTCAATATCCAATTTCGGCCTCCCAGGCTCCCTATCGTTCCCAGACACCGCGCGCAGGTAGTCAGCCTAGCTCTCTGGTTTCAGCACCCTGAAATAGGTGCGGCCACGAATCTCCTTGCCGTCCTTCATCCCGTGCGCGCTTCCCCAACTCTCGGGGCGTTCCTCAAATACCTTCCAAACAATCAGCCCAAAATTCAATGCAGCTTCGTCTTCGTTGCGGCCGCTCGCATCGTAGATCGCTTGGAATGGCGTATCCGCCCAATTCTTTCCAGGCATCCAGCTCGACGTGTGTATGCGATCGCCGTCGATCATCTCGTTAAGCCTGGATTTTATCGGTGCCAACTCAGCGCCAAGGCGACTCGCTATCCCCTCGTATCTTTGCTTGAGTCGGCCGCGAAGATGGATTTCGCGACTTGGGTGCTCTAGATCGACAAGTGCCATTCTCCCCTCCGATTGTGCGCCTCGTTTCCGTCCTCGAACGCGGCCATCGCCGTTCCCTCGAGAACAAGGCCGAGATGCTCGACGCGCTTCAGAACCACTGCGATCGGGGGGACCATTCGCATCTCCTGCGGATACCGCAACGAATCAGATCTACGACTCTTCCCAAGCTTTGGCCCGACCCAATGCCCGCACCCATCCTTTCGAGATTCGGGTCCGTACCGCTGCCTTCATTGCGGGCTTGAAGCGCTTGTCGACCTGCCACTGCCGCGCGATGTCCGCCTGATTCTTCCAAAACCCCACAGCCAACCCCGCGAGATACGCGGCGCCCAGCGCCGTCGTCTCGGCGACTTTCGGCCGGACGACGGGGACGTTCAGCAGATCGGCCTGCAATTGCAT
Source organism: Gemmatimonadaceae bacterium (assembly GCA_017881545.1). Taxonomy (GTDB): domain Bacteria; phylum Gemmatimonadota; class Gemmatimonadetes; order Gemmatimonadales; family Gemmatimonadaceae; genus UBA4720. Next base: position 486 of record JADGQU010000231.1, on the reverse strand, counting down.
GAGCAGGTCGTTCGCGCTCGCTCCGCCATCGACGCGCAGCTCCTTCAGCTTGATGCCGGAATCGGCTTCCATCGCTTTCAGGACGTCCATCACCTGGAGAACGATTCCCTCGAGCGCGGCACGAGCGATGTGCGCTTTCGTCGAACCGCGCGTAAGTCCGACGATCGTGCCGCGCGCGTACTGATCCCAGTGCGGCGCGCCGAGTCCGGCGAACGCGGGGACGAGATAGACGCCGCCGGTATCGTCCACGCCGGCAGCGAGTGCCTCGATCTCAGCGGCTGAACGGAAGAATTCGAGACCGTCCCGGAGCCATTGCACCACCGCGCCCGCGATGAAGATGCTTCCCTCGAGCGCGTAGTCGGTGCGGCCATCGATGCGCCACGCGACCGTCGTGAGCAGGTTGTTCTTCGATGCGATGCGCTTCGTGCCGGTATTCATCAGCATGAAGCAACCGGTGCCATAGGTGTTCTTCGCCATCCCCGGCTT
>JADGQU010000034.1 GCA_017881545.1 Gemmatimonadaceae bacterium | reverse complement strand
GTTCGACTTCTTCGACGACGAGGGCGGGCGAACCGCGCGGATACTCGCGACGCTCGACCAGCACCACGTCACGGCCGTCGCGCTGAACGGTAGGCCTGCGTTCAGCGCCCGGATCTCGGCGGACCTCTATGCGGAGCTGGAGCGACGATATCCATTCGGGGCAAACGTCGGCAAATTCCAGATACGATGGGAGCGATGAAGTCGTACGCACGCCTGATGGAGAACGAACTTGCCTACCGCGTCTGGCAGGCGCCCTTCGCCCAAAAAAAGCTCGCGCCCCTGTACGCGCACAACGATCTGGCGCGTGCGCGGCGCGTGCTCGACGTCGGCTGCGGCCCGGGAACGAACACTGCCCATTTCGCCTCCGCCGACTACCTTGGCATCGACATCAACGCCGACTACATCGAGAGTGCGCGGCGGCGGTACGGGCGCGACTTCGTCGTCGCCGACGTGACGAAGTATGATGTGGTGCCGGAGCAGCGCTTCGACCTTATCCTGGCCAACAGTCTCTTTCATCACATCGACACCGCCAGCACACGACGGATCCTCACCCATCTCGCCACGCTGCTGTCGGACGACGGCAACGTGCACATATTGGATCTCGTACTTCCGCCGCGCGCGTCGGTCTCGCGTTTCCTCGCCCGTGCCGACCGCGGTGAGTATCCGCGTCCGCTCGAGACGTGGCACGAGCTGTTCACGAGCGCCTTCGAGCAGGTGGTGTTCGAGCCCTATCCGCTCGGGGTTGCTGGTATGACGCTGTGGAACATGATTTACTTCAAGGGACGAGCTCGCCGATGAGCAAGGCATTCCGACTATCCGTAGCAATCCCGCTTCACAACGAGGAGGCGGGAGTCGCCGAGCTGTTGAGGCGGCTCGGCATCGTGCTCGACTCCATTCCCGGCGGACCGCACGAAATTGTGTTCGTGGACGACGGGAGCCGTGACCGTACACTCGAGATCCTCCATGCGGCCGCCCGCACCGATCCACGGCTCGTGGTCGTCGCGCTGTCGCGCAACTTCGGCCACCAGGCCGCGCTCAGTGCCGCGCTCGACTATGTCACCGGTGATGTCGTCGTCACGATGGACGGCGACCTGCAGGATCGCCCCGAGACGATCCCCGCGCTGCTGGCCAAGCACCGCGAGGGCTTCGATGTCGTGTATGCTCAGCGCGTGAAGCGGAAGGAGGCCTGGCCCCTGCGGCTCAGCTACTTCGTCTTTTACCGCCTGCTCGCTTCGCTTGCGGACACCAGGCTCCCTCTCGATTCCGGCGATTTCGCGCTCATGTCGCTCTCCGTGGTCGAGCAGATCCGGTCCGCGCCGGAGCAGAACCGCTACCTGCGCGGCCTGCGGAGTTGGGTCGGCTTCCGCCAGACGGGGATCACCGTTGAGCGCGACGAGCGCTTCGCGGGAGCCACCAACTACGGCCCGCTCAAGCTGCTCCAGCTCGCCTCGGACGGACTGTTCTCCTTCTCCATCATGCCGCTCCGCGCGGCGTCAATGCTCGGCCTTGTCGCAATTCTGCTATCGGCGGCGTTCTCCGTCTACACGCTTTACGCAAAGCTCATTCTCCATCGCGCGCCGGCGGGTTTCACGTCGATCATGCTGTTCATGTCCTTTCTTGCCGGCGTGCAGCTCTTTTTTCTCGGCATCATTGGCGAGTATATCGGACGCATCTATCAGGAGACCAAGCGCCGCCCGTTGTACGTTGTCGGGTCGGTGGTGGGGCAAGGCTCCGGCATACCGGTCAATACCCGCCGGTTCGTGACGCCGCTGTACTCGCCGGTCTTTCCGTCGGGCCGCGCGGACCCGTAGGCGTCAGGACCACCGCGTGGATTCCGCGTACGGCGCTCGCTACCGCGAGCTGTTTCAGCGCCACTGGTGGTGGCGCGCCCGCGAACGCGTCATCCTGAATGCGCTCGCCGCGCACCGCCCGGAAGGCGGGTGGCGCGACGTGCTGGATGTCGGCTGCGGCGACGGGCTGTTCTTCGACGAGCTGGCCAAGCTTCCCGGCGTGCGGCTCGTGGAGGGAGTCGAGCCATCGGAGGCGCTCGTCTCGCCAGATGGCCCACACCGCGCGCGCATCCACGTCGCGCCGTTCGACGCGAGCTTCGACAACGGGCGCCGCTACTCCCTTGTCCTGATGCTGGACGTGCTGGAGCATCTCACTGATCCGGCGGCAGCGCTGCGCCATGCGCTTTCGCTGCTCGAGCCTGGAGGGGTGTTCCTTGCCACGGTGCCGGCGTTCATGGGACTCTGGACGCGCCATGACGATCTCAATCACCATTACATCCGCTACGACAAAACGAGCTTCGGTGCGCTCGCCATCGAAGCGGGACTTCGGGTGGACGAGTCGCGGTACTTCTTCCGCTGGACCGCGGCGGCCAAGATCGGCACACGGGTGAAGGAGGCATTGATTCCCGGTGATCCAGCCTTGCCTCCCGTGCCTCCGGCACTGGTGAACAGGATGCTGTATGCGCTATCGCGCCTCGAGGAGCGGGTGCTCGGCCGCGTGCCCGTGCCGTTCGGTAGCTCACTGCTCGTCGTGGGCGGCGCACTGCACGTCGATCCCTGAGCCGGCGAGAGCGCCGGGCGCCCGACCTCTGGACGCAACCCGCACATTGCCATACATTTAGCTATGGCAACCACAACTCGGCCATCGAGTAAGCCCGCCTCTCCGGCAAAAGCCGGAAGCGGGCTTTCGCGCATCAAGGCCTCAGCGGCCGCCGAAGAAGGACCACTACGGGTCAGAAACGAAGTCGTTCTGACCTTCGATGACGTGCTGCTGACGCCGCGTCATTCGCTCGTCCACCCCAAGGATGTGAACACCACCTCGGTGTTCACCCGCGGCATTTCGCTCAACGTCCCCTTCGCTTCCGCCGCCATGGACACGGTCACCGAGTCCGACATGGCGATGGCGATGGCCAGAGCGGGTGGAATCGGGGTCATTCACAAGAACATGTCCATCGATCGCCAGGCCGCCGAGGTGGATCGGGTGAAGCGGTCGGAGAGCGGAATGATCATGAATCCGATCACCCTCTCGCCCGATGGCACGCTCCGCGAAGCTGTCGCCCTCATGAGGCGCTTCAAGATCTCCGGCGTTCCCATCGTCGATCGCGACGACAAGCTCGTCGGAATCATCACCAATCGCGACCTCCAGTTCGAGCGGAACCTCGATCGCTCCCTTCGCGAAGCGATGACGTCCAAGAATCTCGTCACCGCTCCCGTCGGCACTACGCTCGACGAGGCCGAAGCGATACTTGGAAAGCACCGCATCGAGAAGCTGCCGGTTGTCGACGAGCGGGGAATCCTCCGCGGATTGATCACGGTCAAGGACATCCACAAGCGCCGCGACTTTCCGAATGCGAACAAGGATCAGCACGGCCGCCTTCGCGTCGCGGCTGCGATTGGCGCCGCGAACTATCGTGATCGCGCGCGGGCTCTGGTCGACGCCGGCGTCGATGTACTGATCGTCGACACCGCGCACGGACATTCCGAGGGAGTACTCGAAGCGACATCGGTCGTCCGCGAGATGTTTCCTGATGTGCAGCTCGTCGCGGGCAACATTGCGACGCGCGCCGGTGCACGGGCGCTGGTCGAGCGCGGAGTGGATGCGGTGAAGGTCGGAGTTGGTCCCGGCTCCATCTGCACCACGCGCATCGTCACCGGCGTCGGCGTTCCGCAGCTCACCGCGATCTTTGATGCGGTCGAGGGCGCGGGCGACATTCCTGTCATCGCCGACGGCGGAATCAAATACTCGGGCGACATCGTGAAAGCGCTGGCGGCGGGCGCATCGAGCGTGATGATGGGATCGATGCTTGCCGGCACCGAGGAAAGTCCGGGCGAATCGCTACTCCTCGAGGGCCGTCGCTTCAAGATGATTCGCGGCATGGGGAGTCTGTCCGCGATGCAGGATGGAAGCGCCGACCGGTATTTCCAGGAAGGCGAGATGTCCGCCAAGAAGCTCGTGCCCGAAGGAATCGAGGGACGTGTTCCGTACAAGGGCCCGGTGAGCGATGTGCTGTTCCAGATGGTGGGCGGGCTTCGCAGCGGAATGGGATACGTCGGCTGCGCCGACATCGAACAGCTGCGCACGGAATCGGAGTTCGTCCGGATCACCGCCGCCGGGCTTCGCGAATCGCATCCCCACGACGTCACGATCACGCGCGAGGCGCCCAACTACTCGCTGTAGGTTTCCTTGACATTGCTTCGGGCGTCCACACAACTTCCGGCGCGCCTGCAGTGTCGAATGTTTCAGAGTCCCGGCGGCACACAACTCACGCTTTCGGAGTTTTTCTAATGGGCTTATGGACGAAGAAGAGCATCGCTGTCCTGCAGGCTGAGGCAGGCGGTGAAGCTACGGAGCACACGCTCCGACGCGCGCTCGGCGCGCTGAACCTCACGACGCTGGGCATCGGCGCGATCATCGGCGCCGGCATTTTCGTTCTGACCGGCACCGCCGCGGCGAGGTACGCGGGACCGGCAATCGTCCTCTCGTTTATTGTGTCCGGATTTGGATGCCTTTTCGCCGGCCTCTGCTACGCCGAGTTCGCGAGCATGATTCCGATCGCCGGGAGCGCATACACCTATGGCTACGCGACGCTCGGCGAGTTCATCGCCTGGATCATCGGCTGGGACCTGATCCTCGAATATCTGTTCGGCGCTTCCACTGTTGCGGTAGGCTGGTCGGGATACTTCTCGGCGTTCATGGAGCAACTCAACATACATCTGCCTAAAGCGTTCACGAGCGCGCCGTTCTATTACGCCGACGCGAACGAATTCGATCCGATTACGAAAGTTCTCCTTCACCCTGCAGGGCTCTCTCACACCGGCGCCATCGTCAACCTGCCTGCGATCGTGCTCATCGCGCTCATGTCTACGCTGCTCGTCATCGGCATCAAGGAGTCGGCGAGCTTCAATAACTTCATAGTGATTCTCAAGATCGCGATCGTGCTGCTGGTGATCGGATTCGGGTTCATGTACGTGAACCAGGCCAACTGGCATCCGTTCATTCCCCCCAATACCGGTGAATACGGTCACTATGGCTGGAGCGGAATCGTGCGTGGCGCGGCCGTCGTGTTCTTCGCCTATATAGGATTCGACGCGGTGTCTACCGCGGCGCAGGAGGCAAAAAACCCGCAGCGAGACATGCCGATAGGAATTCTCGGATCTCTCGCGGTATGCACGGTGCTTTACATCCTGATGTCGCTCGTCATGACCGGATTGGCGCACTACACCGACCTGGATGTTCCGCACCCGGTATTCGTCGCAATCGAGAAGGCAGGTCCCGCGCTCCACTGGCTTGGAGGGATCATCAACGTCGGCGCAATCGCCGGGCTCGCGTCCGTCGTACTCGTGATGCTGATGGCGCAGCCGCGAATCTTCTATTCGATGGCTCGCGACGGATTGCTCCCGCCAGTGTTCGGAAAGGTTCATCCGCGCTTCAAGACGCCATACGTGACGACGATCCTCACAGGCATCGTTGCCGCCGTCGTAGCTGGACTGTTCCCGATCGGATTGCTCGGCGAGTTGGTGTCGATCGGCACGTTGCTGGCGTTTGTAATCGTCTGCGGGGGTATCATCGTGCTGCGCTACAAGTCGCCGAACCTCGCGCGCCCGTTCCGCACCCCGTTGGTCCCGCTGGTTCCGATTCTCGGAATCCTGATTTGCGGCTACATGATGACGAGCCTGCCGTGGGCGACATGGGAGCGGCTCATTTACTGGATGATCATCGGGCTCGTGATCTACTTCCTCTACAGCAGATCGCACTCGAAGCTGGCCCGCGCGGAAGGCAGTGCTTGATCTTCTAAGCGTTCCCCAGCAACGACGGGAGTCGATCGAGCGTCTCGCGCAGGAGCTCCGCGCGGGACGCTCTGTCGCAATATCCACCCACATCAATGCGGATGGTGACGGCTGCGGTTCCGAGACGGCGCTGTCGCGCCTGCTCGGTCAGATGGGAATTCGCTCGAAGATCGTCAATCCCACGCCGTGGCCGGACATGTACAAGTTCCTGCTCGGCGTTGATGTTCGAGACGCGAGCGACCAGGGAGCCAAGGGTCTCAAGGACGCCGATGTACTCGTAGTCCTCGACATCTCCGACGTGAAACGCCTCGGCGTGCTGGCAGAAGCAGTGCGCAGACTCAAGATCCCCAAGCTTGTGATCGACCACCATCTGCCGAGCGATGAGCCACCCAGCACCCTGATGGTGGCGGACACGGCGGCGTGCGCGACCGGGGAGCTGATCTACGATTTCGCGACGGTGATGGGTCTCAAGGTGACGCCTGACATAGCGCGCTCGCTGTACGTCGCGCTGCTCACGGACACCGGCGGATTCCGGTTCAGCAACACCACGGCGCGTTGCCTCAGCATCGCCGGACAGCTGATCGCGTCGGGCGTCGAGCCCGAGGAGATGTACGGACGCCTCTACGCGTCGCTGCCGGTGGGGCGTCTGCACCTGCTGCGCGATGCGCTGGCGACGCTGGAAGTCGATCCCGAGTACGGAATCTCGTGGATCTCGGTCGCGGCGGGAGCGGCCGAGCAGTATGGGCTGCGGTCTGAGGATCTGGAGGGGATCGCGGAGCATCCGCGGTCGATCGGGGGAACCCGGCTCGCTGTTTTTTTCCGGGATCTGGGACACGACAAGGTAAAGGTCTCCTTCCGCAGCACCGGCGACGTGGATGTGAACAAGTTTGCGAAGCAGTTCGATGGTGGCGGCCACGCGCGGGCCGCCGGCGCGCTCATCGAAGGAGATCTCGAGGTAGTCCGGCGCAAGGTGGTCGCGGCCGCGCGCAAGTTCCTGAGCGCGGAGGACAAGGAGGGGGTAGCCTAGGGAAGGGAGAGTTCGTTGTAGGGCTGACTTGGATCCCTTATAGGTGCTAGAGTGGCCTGAATTTCAAGCCGGTGTAGCACGGCCACCTTCCTCCGCCTAACTTGCGGTCATGAGCGTTCTTCGCCGCAAACGATCCCGCCCCCAGAAAGATGTCGAGCACCAGATTCGCCACGAGCTGGCGGTAATTCTGCCGATCCTCAGGATCGAGGAGTGCGCGATCGAGCTACAGACATTCGATCCGGCAAGCGGCACCGCGGTGCTCTTGATCAAGGGCGGGTGCCCGGAATGCGATTGCTCACCTGCCACCTTCATTCAGGGGATTGAGACGCAGCTCAGGCTCAGGGTCTCGGAGCTGAAAGCCGTTCTCACCACGGAAGCGCCGACGGGATGACCGCCAATCTCCAGGAACGTGTAACGGATGCTCTCTCGCGCATCCGGAACAACCGCGTCGGCACCAACGTGCTCGAAGCCGAAATGATTCGCGACATCGCGACCACCATCGATGGCAAGGTGAGGCTCAGTCTCTTCCTCACGCCGGATGACGACGCCACCGTTGTGCGCGAAGTCAGGCAGACACTCCAGCAGGTTCCTGGTGTGACTGATGTGCGAGTGGATGTGAAGGACGCGTCGCAGTCGATCAGGCCCTCGCCCGCTCCTCCTCCGGCTCCCAAAACCGTTGCGTCGCGGACGCTGCCCGTCATAGGGCAGGAAACGCAGTCTCAGCGCGCAGCTGTTCCAGCACCCACGCCCGTCGCCTATCCACACCTCGGACACGTCATCGCGATATCGAGCGGCAAGGGCGGCGTCGGAAAATCCACCGTCGCATCCAACCTTGCCATCGCCTTGGCGAAACAGGGCGCGCGAGTCGGGCTGATGGACGCCGATATCTATGGGCCGAACATCCCGCGTATGATGGGCGTCAATGCTCCGCCGCCGGTGGAGAACGAGAAGATCATCCCCCTACAGGCCCATGGCGTCAAAATCATGAGCCTCGGCTTCATGATCGAGCGCGACCAGCCGGCAATCTGGCGCGGGCCGATCATCATGAAGATCATCACCCAGTTTCTGCGCGACGTACAGTGGGGCGAGCTGGATTATTTCCTCGTCGACATGCCACCGGGCACGGGCGACGCTCAGCTCTCTCTCGTGCAGGCGACGATGGTGCACGGCGCGATCATCGTGACCACACCGCAGGAAGTCGCATCAGGGGACGCCTTGCGCGGCGCGAAAATGTTCCAGCGAGTCGCAGTGCCAGTTCTTGGCATCATCGAGAACATGAGCTACTTCATCTGCCCGAACTGCAAGGAGAAGCACAGGATCTTCGGCAGCGGAGGAGGGAAGCGGCTTGCCGACGAGCTCCAGGTTCCGTTACTGGGCGAGATTCCGTTTTTCGGGGGAGTGCTGGCAGGGGGCGATCGCGGGGAGCCGATCGTTGTCAGCGACCCGCAGACGCCGGCGGCACAGGCGCTGTTCGAGCTAGCGGGACGGCTGAAAGAGCTGGTCTAGACTGCTACTGCGTTCTTCCTGGCCCTGCTGCGCCACCAGGAAAGAATCACCGCGCCAAACCCGGTAGCGACCGCGACGAACGTCACCGAGAACGCGAGCATTCTGAGAATCGCGCCCAGAATCGGGAACCACGTAAAAGCCGCGGCGACGATCCATAAAGCGCTGAACGCGAGGATTCCGGTGTAGAGGAATTGCAGCTCCTGCCCGGCGGGAGTCTCCGCATCTCGCTTTCCCGCGATCGCGATTCCAGCAACCTGCGCGACGGCGAGGAACCCGAGTATCGCGATTCCGGACACGGCGATGAGGAAAGCCCCGACACCGATCGGAATGAAGAAGACCCCGACGATCGTGATCGCCAATGCTACGATGATCGCGACAAGAGCGGGAATCGATGCCAGTCCGCCCAGTATTCCGGTGACGAGTGAGCGGCCCGTCTCGTTGGTGACGACCTCGACGGCATGCTTGAAGTAGTCGCGCATGAAGAAGAGGACGAACGTTCCGACGAGAAGCAGTACCACGAGCCAGAGGACCGCAGTGACGAGGGAGCCGAGTGTCGTCCGCGGTCGGCCGCCGAAGCTGACGGTCGATCTGTTGTGAGTCGCGCCCACGTCCTTGATGACGCCGAGGATCGATCCGCCGTCGTTGCGCACGTGTCCCATCAGGGCGACCGCTCCGCCGCGAACTCTTCCGCCCTCGTGCACGATCACGTCGCCGAGAACCGCTGTCGCAGCTCCGTCGACGTTTCCGTAGACGTCGAGATTCCCGCGGACGACCATCACCGAGCCCGAGGTCGTGGTGCCGGCGGGAATGACGAGATCACCGGTCGTCACCTGTGCGTATCCTCTGAATCCGGAGAATCTCACGCCATCGCTCTGCTGAGCATGCGCATCCTGCACGGCCGCGGACGCGGCAAATAGAGAAAGCCCCAGCAGGATGGATTTCATTTTTTTAAGCCGCCTTGCGTTTGGCGATATGAGCGGCAGTCCGGATAGCGCCGTACCCGCCGAACAATCCGACCACGAGCGTCATGTAGAGAACGACGGCCTGAAGCGAGCCCGCCTGGAGGTAAGCGATTGTCGAGGGCCCCAGTACCAGGGCGCCGATTTCCGAGCCGATCGCGGCGATCGCGAATGCGTATTGGACCGTGGCGGCGCTCAGGATTGCGGTGAGGATATCGATCTCGAAGAACATGAATGCGGCGGCGGCGATGAGGGCCACGCCGGTTACCGCTGTCCCTGTAGCCCGCACAACGCCCATGCGACGCCGCGGAACGACCGCCTGCTGTCCACCCTGTTGCAGCTCCAGATGCCTGGAGGCGCTCACGGGGGCCACAACTCCGGCGGGCTGCAGACGGTCTATTCTCGCGATTACGCGATCGGCGAAATCCCGCGACGGCGACATATAGGGGAGTCGCTGTAGCTCGGCCGCAATGGGGACGAATTCTTCGGGGAAATCGTGCTCGATCATGGGTTCCTCACGTGATGACCTACGGGATTGGTACGGGCGAAGTTTCAGCCTTTTTCAGGTCTTTTTTGACCCATTTTTTCAAGCCTTTTTGGCGTGAAAACCAGGGGGTTCGGCGGGTCATTTCAAGTCCCCCAAATATTCTCTCAGCTCCTGCCGTGCGCGGTGGATGTACGTCTTCACTGTCCCGAGCGGGAGCTTCACAATTTCCGCGATCTCATCGTAGGAATAGTCCTCCACATGCCGCAGGAGAATGCAGGCGCGATACTCGGGCCTGAGCCGCGCAATCGCCTTCTCGATCGATTCTCCAAGCTCCTTCGATTCGAGCTCTTCCAGTGGCGATTCGCCTCCGCTCGTCACCGTCACCGAGGTCGCGCGCGCTCTCTCGGCGGTAATTGCATCGGGTGAGCCCTCGATGCTGATGGTGTCGATCTGACGGCGGCGGAGGTGATCGATGGTGATGTTGTTCGCGATCTTGAACAGCCAGCTCGAGAATTTGAACTCGGGCCGGTAGCGGTCGATGTTGTTCAATACCTTGATGAAGGTTTCCTGCGCGAGGTCCTCGGCGGTCTCGTTGTCGCGCACCATGCGGTAGATGAGCGAGAAAACGGGTCGCTCATAGCGCTTGATCAGCTCGCGATAGGCGTCCTCGCGCCCTTCCTGGGCGAAGACGACCACCTGCTGGTCGGATACGTCGGTGTAGGACTTGGGCGTCATGTGAGGAGGCGCGAGTAAGATAGCTTGCCCCGCGCACCGTTGCCGGACAACTTTCGGTGGATGCTGGCCACCGACATAGACAGGGCGACTGCCAGTGCCGCCGCTGCCGGTGGCGCTGAGAAGCGCGCGTACGTACAGCGGATCTTCTCCGAGATCGCCCCGCGATACGATCTCCTCAACCATGTGCTCAGCCTCAACATCGACCGGCGATGGCGGCGTCAGGCAATTGCCCGGCTGGGCGTCGAGCGGGATCTGGCCGGGCGATATCTCGATCTGTGCGCGGGAACGATGGATGTCGCCTCGGAGATTTCGAGTTTGCCCGGCTTTCGTGGCCTGGTCATAGGCGCTGACTTCGCCGAGCCGATGCTCAAGGCCGGAGCGGAAAAAGTGAGGGGTGCGCGAATCGCGCCGGTGACGGCCGATGCGGTCCAGCTTCCACTCGCCTCTGGACAGCTCGCGGGCGCGATCGTGGCGTTCGGAATCAGAAATGTCGCGGGCCTCGAGGCATCGCTCAAAGAGGCTTTTCGGGTGCTGGCTCCGGGTGGTCGTTTCGTGATACTCGAATTCTCCACGCCGCGGATGCGCGTCGTCCGCGCCCTCTACCGGACCTACTTTGACCACGTTCTACCTCTCATCGGCCGTGTCGTCAGCGGACACCGGACGGCGTACCACTATCTTCCACGCTCGGTTGCAAACTTTCCCGTAGAAGAGGAGCTGGTGAAAAAGTTGGAAAACGCCGGATTCACGAAGGTGACGTGGTCGAGCCTGTCATTAGGGGTCGCGGCGATTCACGTCGGAGAACGTCCCAACAGCTCTATTGGAACCAAGTGAGCCTCGACAACATCTCGCAATTCCTGTCAGCCATCGATCGCGCCGGAGAGATGGCGCGCATCAAGGAGCCGGTGAGAGCGCGTCTCGAGATGTGCGAGATCGCCGATCGGGTGATGAAGCAGCCTGGTGGCGGGAAAGCGCTTTACTTCGAGCACGTGATCCTCGACAACGGCGAGCGGTCGCAGTATCCGGCCGTCATCAATCTTTTCGGCTCGATGCGGAGGATGTCCCTCGCGCTCGGCGTTGACGATCTCGACGAGATTGGCGCGCGGATCACCGAGATGCTCGATCTCAAGGTGCCGGAAGGGATCATGGGCAAGCTCTCGATGCTGCCGCGGCTCCTCGAGCTCGGCAAGTTTCCGCCGCGCGTGCGCAGCGGCAAGCCGGCGTGCCAGGAAGTCGTGTTGAAGGGCGACGACGTAGATCTGTCGAAGCTGCCGATCATGACCTGCTGGCCCGAGGACGGGGGCCCGTACATCACGCTGCCGATGGTGATTTCCAAGGATCCCAAGCGCGGCATTAGGAATGTTGGAATGTATCGCGTACAAGTGCTCGGTCCGCGCACGCTGGCGATGCATTGGCAGCGGCACAAGGTCGGCGCGGCGCACTGGCGCGAGATGGCCGAGAAGGGAGAGCGGATGCCCGTCGTGATCGCGATCGGGGCGGATCCGGCCTCGGTTTATTCGGCATCGGCGCCGCTGCCTCCCACGATCGACGAGTTCCTGTTCGCCGGATTTCTGCGCAAGCGGCCCGTCGGTCTCGCGAAGGCGGTCACCTGCGATCTGGAAGTTCCGGCTGAGGCCGAGTTCGTGATCGAGGGCTACATCGATCCGTCGGAGCCGCTGGTCGTCGAGGGGCCGTTCGGCGATCACACGGGATTCTATTCGGAGGCCGATCTGTATCCTCAGGTGCACGTCACGGCGCTGACGATGCGTCGGACACCTGTATACGCCAGTACCATCGTCGGCCGCCCGCCGATGGAGGATTACTACCTTGGTCACGCGACCGAGCGAATCTTCCTGCCGCTACTCAAGCTCACGGTTCCAGAGATCGTCGACTACCACATGCCGGCCGAGGGAATTTTTCACAATCTCGTGTTCGTCTCGATCGACAAGCAGTATCCCGGGCAGGCGTACAAGGTGATGAACGCGATGTGGGGACAGGGACTGATGTCGCTGGCGAAAGTGATCGTCGTGCTCGACAAGGAAGTGAATGTGCGGAACGTGCAGGAGGCGTGGTGGGTGGCGCTCAACCACATCGATCCAGAGCGGGACGTGCGCTTCTCAATGGGTCCTATAGATGTGCTCGATCACTCCAGCAGGGCGTTCACGTACGGGTCCAAGATGGGAATCGACGCCACGCGGAAGTGGCCGGAGGAGGGATTCACGCGCAACTGGCCGAAGCTGATCGAGATGAACGTCGAGACGAAGAAGCAGGTCGATGAGATGTGGGCGAAGCTTGGCCTCGGTTCGAACGAGAAACCGACAAAAGGGAAGGCCAATGACGCCCGGTAAGGATCCGTTGACGTCGGCAACCGTGCGCGAAGGGCAAACGTTCCGCGGCCAGGGACTGCTGCT
>JADGQU010000230.1 GCA_017881545.1 Gemmatimonadaceae bacterium | reverse complement strand
GGGAACGGAGACGATTCGATGCGCATAGGGGAGCTCGTCGCTGTAACCGTCGTTGCCGCCCTCTGCTGCGCCGGCCCTGGCGAGGCATCGATCTCGCCGAAAGCGGACGACTTTCTGCGGGGACCGGCTCAGTGGTACTTGACGAACGATGAGGTGCGAGCCCTTCGCTCGACGACGACCGATGAGGAGGCGGAGAGAGCGATCGATCTCTTCTGGGTGCGCCGAGATCCCACCCCGGGGACGGCGCGCAACGAATTCCGGGACGAATTCGAGTCGCGCGTGGCCACCGCCGATCAGGACTTCAAACTCGGCAACAAGCGTGGCTCCTTGACCGATGTGGGGAAGGTCTACATCCTGCTCGGCCCGCCGGGGGATTTCTCGAAGTTCGCCGGCTATGCCGAGGGTGGGGGCCCCAATGACGAGAGCGGAATCAATCACGGGATTGCTGGACACTACGAATGGACGTATCCCCATGGTCCGAATATCGGCCTCAGCGGGCCGGTGGTCTTCATCGAGAACATGGCCACCCACGAATACCGATACGATCTACAGCACGGCAGTGTCGGCGGCGCGTTGGTGAAGGCGAGGCAGAGGGCCATCGTGAGCCCGGGCCTGACCGAGGTTCCGGCTTGGGCTGCGGCGAAAGCAACGGAGATCCTCGTTCCGAGTCTGGCGCCGGCCGCGCCATCGGCTCCGAAGGGCCTTCCTTCGGTCGCTCCCGCGATTCCGGCTCCGGCGCCCGCCCCGGCGTTGCCGGCGGGCGTTCACACTCTGATGCTGATGAAGGATGTCATGGCCATCGATCCGCGCGGGGGCGGGGATCCTCTGGCGACAGCGGCGGCCGCGCAGTCGTTCACACCGCAGGATGATCTCGGATACGCCTTCCAATATTGCACCGGCTTGCCCGATCCGGCGACGCATCCGGTTCTCGGATTGACCCTGACCATCAGCGGCGAATCAGAGGGGAAGAAGGTCCACTTCTCGGCTGCCGACGACGACCTGGTGCCCGACGGCATCCCGAGCTTCCCCGGCTGCTACCTCGTGCGCGGCTCGCTTCCCCTCGGCGACGTCGGTCGAGGATCGTACGAGTTGGCGCTGACCCTGACCGACAAGACGTCTCATCAGACCTACGATCTCAGGAAGAGTTTCAAGGTCGAGTAAGGCCGATTTCGAAGCTGAGACAACAGAAGCTGCGTCCCCGATTCCCGCGGTCTGCTTCGCGCCCAGGCTCCAGTTCCAGGCGGCGCGAGCGATCCGCGCGATGACGGCCTCCCTCGTCTTCTCGTCCGCGCGCGAATCGGAGACGAAGTGCGACTTACGACAGGAGGGAACTGAGCGCGTCGGGGTGAACCGTCCACCCGAGGAAGCCGGCGACGCCGAAGAAAAATCCGAACAGGATGAAGGCGATGGCCAGCACGAGCAGCCAGCGCTTCTGGGTGAGCGCGGTGACGCCAAGCAGCGCGATCGAGAGCGACAGCGCGGCCTCGGAGAGATCGAACTGATCGTCGTGAAGGTTGAGCGTCTCGTACCTGGCCTGGTACCCCTCCGCTTCCTTCTTGATGTCGTTCTTTTCATGCTCGTAGCGGGCGATCCGGGCGGTGTAGTCGGCGATGCGGCGGTCGATCTCGGTCCGTACGGACGCGGCCATGCCCGGTGTCAGATCGCGCATCACGGTGAGTTGGTCGCGCGTTGCCTCGGCCAGACTCTCCTTAGTGCTCTTGGCCTGATAGTAGGACCAGGTATCGACGGTCTTCGCCTGCGCCTCGGTCATGGCCTGACCGATGTTTCCGTCCTTCACGTTGCCGAGAGACATGAAGGTCGCGGTCAATGCCACGAGGATGGCAACCACGGAGTTGAGACGAGATTCAGCAGCGTGCTCGACAGCTTCAGAAACGGTTTCAGGAAGATCGCTCATCGCGGGGAATTGTAACGTGGGCTGGAAGGCAGAAGGCAGAAGGCCCGGAAGTACACGTGGGCAGCCTCTCGGCTGCCCACGTGTACGTTTGCGGATGATGAGTGTGCTGGATTACGGGGCTGTGGCGACGCCTGTGTCGGCCTGCGCGGTGATGGCGATCGGATCGAGCGAGGTGTTGTCGATGATCGAGCCGTAGGCATCGATCGGAGCGCTTGCATTGAAGGTGAGTGTCAGGCTCTGGCTGTTCGTCAGGTCGACCCCCGGGAAGAGGCTGACGAGCGAGACCTGCGACTGCTGGTAGCTGGCAAGGCTGATCACATTCGAGCCGAGCAAGTTGCCGCTGTTGTCCCGCAGCTCGAGACGTACGGATACGGTGTTGGTCGTTGGATTGAAGAATCCGATGTTGGTGCGGAACGAGCTGTTGCTGGCGAGCTCCGGAATGACTCCGCTGGCGACCGCATTGGCGCGCGAGATGGCATTGACCGACTGGCCGATCGTGCCTTTCCCGTTCGGACGCTGATCGTCGTAGATCCGGGAGGTGGCCACCAGGTGGCTCTGACTGGTGATGCGGAGGCCGCCGATGGTGCCGGCCGAGCTGAGGGCGTTCAGGCCGGTGGCGTCATCGATCTGTATGGTGCCGCGCGGCGGTATGTCTTCCGCGAGCGTCGCGGTGGCGCTGGTGTTCGACGCGCCGCTGAAGTACTCGAGCAGAGCCGTGGCCCTGTCGGTGAAGGAGGGGTTGAAGAGCCGCACGTCTGTGACGAAGGTGTTGACCTTGCCGATGACCGGCACGTCCAATTCGTTGTTCGGATCGATCACCGCCATCTGTCCGCGCATAGCGCCTCCCGGAGCCGCTGTGTTGTGGACGTTGACGTAGTAGGCCGAAGGGTTTGTGGCGATGTCGGTGAAGAGGGTAACGGTCGGCGCATCCGGGGCCACGACGACTCCATGCGCCCGATTGCCGACGAAGGGAACACCGCTGGTAGCGGTGACAAAGTTGACGACCACTGGGCCGCTGACTCCGGGGGGGTCTTTATGGATGTGGGCCAGGGTGGCGTTCTGCAGCGTGCCGATGTTGATGTCCCAGGTCAGGATCGTGTGGGTGGGATCGATGTTGACGGTCCATGCGCCGACCGCCGGCGAGTTGGCGCCCATGCTTGCCGGCTCGTTGGCGGCTCGAAGCTCACCGCCAAGGAGGGTGCCCCCGCCGGTGACGGTGAGTGCGCCGCGAATGGCGCCGTTCGGGTTGGCGGCGTTGTGGACGTTCGTGTAGTACTGATCGGGATGGGCGACGATGTCGTTGAGGAGCACCGGATCAACGCCGGGAATGGTCTGAGTAAGATGCCCATTCACGAAGTTCGACGCGGTGAAGGCAATGACGACCGGTCCGGCCGCGCCGGCTGTTCCCTTGTGAATGTGGGCGGCGGCAACCGTCCCCACTCCGGTAACGAACTCATCGACCGTCAGCGTGGTGCGCCCCGCATCGATGGTGAAGGTAGCAGTGCCGTGGCCGGTGGAGGTGCTCGCCGGACTCTCGCCGGCGGGGGTCAGAACGGCGCTGAGAGTGACGGTTTGCTGGGCGAGCAGCGGGCTGACGGACGAAAGGATCAGGAGTGCGGCAAAGAGGAACGACGACTTCCGGGCAAGCGACATGAAATCCTCCCTTGGTTTCAAACAGCGTTGGAATACCAGATCTTGAGACCTCGTCTCATCTCGCGAGGCACAGTGTAGTGCGGGCCATATCGTCTCTTGCAACTATTTTCGTAAGACTGTTTGCAGAAGAGTAACGTTCAACTGCGGAGCCTCGTTGAGGCAGGATGAGAATGATCGGCGAACGCGGCTGTTGACGAAGGGCCCACCAATCTAAAGCGAGCCCGCTTACAGCCCTTGAAGCAAATCTGATGCAATGTGATCGGTAAGACAGATTATTTGGACTGTCTCAAAGGGAAGAGTGAAGGGTGAAGGGTGAAAGAGTGAAGACTATTTCGGGAAGGCGAGTGTTTCCCCTTCACTCTTCACCCTTCCCCCTTCTTATTTACTGGCTCGCTGCTTGAAGCGATGCTTTCTCAAATGAGTCCTGTTGCCCGGCGGCGGACCGTCGCCATCGTCTTTGCCACGCTGCTGATCATCGTCTGTCTCCTCCTCCTGCCGGCCTGCTGTTGCGTGCGCGCGCCACACGCCTCCTCGGCGACACCGGCAATGGTCATTCCTCCGATCGCAACGGCGCCTCTGGTGATTCCTCCAGCAGCCGGGCAGTCCGGACCGACAGAAGGCTTCATGCGCAACGTCGATTTTCACGTCGACGAGACCACGGTCCTCAGGATCCACGAGTTGCGCGGTGAACTGTTCGACAAGGAACATGGAAAGCCGCTGAATTTCGACGATCGAAGAACGTTCATCCTGCGGATCTTGGAGGCCTCGATCGGCTTGCAGTCGGCCAGTCTCGACAACCTGATGAACCGCTATGTTTTTGCTTATCCCGGCGCTCCGCTGAAGGCCATGAGTGCCACGTTCGTCGGAAAGCAGCTTCGGCAGGAGGGGATCATGCACAAGGTGATCGACATCCCCTTCACCATGATGGCGGACGTGAGCGCAACGGGCGAAGGGTGGATTCGCATTCATCCGACGAAGATCGAGATCTGCAATCTCAACGGGGGCGCTCTGATGAAGGCGCTCGGCGTCACCCTCGAGAAGATGCTCGATCTGAAGAAGGCGCACGGGGTACGCGCGGAGGGGAACGATCTCCTGCTCGATCCGCAAGTGATTCTGCCGCCCCCGCAGATCGAGGGTCACCTTACGGAGGTACGGGTCGAGGGGGACGAGCTGGGCCTGCATTTCACCTCGCCGGCGGTCCCGGCAGCGCTGGTGCTCCCGGAGCCCGGCGCGCGCAACACGATGTACTTCAGGCATGGGACGCTGCGAATCGGAAAGCTTCTGATGGTCGACGCCGACATGCAGGTCATCGATACCGATCCATCCGATCCTTTCGACTTTTTCATCGACCGCTACAACGAGCAACTGGTCGCGGGGCACAGTGAGA
>JADGQU010000229.1 GCA_017881545.1 Gemmatimonadaceae bacterium | reverse complement strand
CAAGAAAGTCCTGATCGCCAATCGCGGCGAGATCGCGCTGCGCGTCATCCGCGCGTGCCGCGAACTCGGCATCGAGACCGTCGCCGTCTATTCCGAGGCCGATCGCGAATCGCTGCACGTCCGCTTCGCCGACGACGACGTCTGCATCGGCCCCGCGCCGGCGCGCGAATCCTACCTCAACATCCCGCGCATCATCGCCGCCGCCGAGATCGCCGGCGCCGATGCCATCCATCCCGGCTACGGCTTCCTCGCCGAGAACGCGGAGTTTGCGGAGACGTGCATCGCGTCCAACATCAGCTTCATCGGCCCGACGCCACACCAGATCCGCGTCATGGGCGACAAGGCCGCCGCTCGCAAGACCATGCACGAAGTCGGAGTTCCGATCATCCCTGGTTCCCCTGGCCCGGTGGAGGATTCCGACGAAGCGCTAAAGTTCGCGCGCGAGATCGGCTTTCCCGTGATCATCAAGGCGGCGGCCGGCGGCGGCGGAAAGGGGATGCGTGTCGCCACCGACCCGGAAGATTTCGTCCGATCGTTTCAGCTGGCGCGGTCTGAAGCTCTCTCCGCGTTCGGCAATGGCGAGGTTTATGTCGAGAAATATCTCGCGCGTCCCAGGCACATCGAATTCCAGATCATGGGCGACCGGCACGGGAACGTCATTCACCTGGGCGAGCGTGACTGCTCGGTTCAGCGGCGGCACCAGAAGCTGATCGAGGAAGCGCCGAGCCCCGCGCTGACCGACGGGCTACGCCAGAAGATGGGCGACGCGGCGGTGAAGGGCGCCAAGGCGATCGACTACGTCGGCGCCGGCACCATCGAGATGCTGCTCAACGAGGACAAGTCGTTCTACTTCATGGAAATGAACACCCGCATCCAGGTCGAGCACCCGGTGACCGAGGTGCTGACTGGCATCGATCTCGTGAAGGAGCAGATCCGCGTGGCGAGCGGTGAGAAGCTGTCGGTAAAGCCGCCGATCGAGCGCCGCGGTCACGTAATCGAATGCCGCGTCAACGCCGAAGACCCCGCGCGAAACTTTCAACCCTCACCGGGGCGTATCGATGTATTCCATCCTCCCGGTGGTCCGGGAGTTCGTCTCGACACCCACGTTTACGCGGGATACACGGTTCCGCCGTTCTATGATTCGCTCATCGCCAAGCTCATATGTCAGGGTCGCGACCGGCCGGAGGCGCTCCGCCGCATGCAGGTCGCACTCGAGAGCTTCATCATAGAGGGCATCACCACCACGATCCCGTTCCTTGCCCGCGTCATGGCCAACAAACATTTCCAGGAGGGCGCCGTGGATACCAAATTCCTCGAGCGCGAAAGCGAATTGATGAAGGAGCCACTCAGTGCGGCTTGACGTTTTCTTCACGCCCAATCAGGTAAAGCCGGTCGAGACCGCGGGACGACTCGTCCTGATCGTCGACGTTCTCCGCGCTTCCACCACCGTTGCCACCGCGCTCGGCAACGGCGCCAAGACCGTCATACCCGTCGAAGGAGCGGATGAGGTGATCTCCCGCTCGAAGGAGTTTGCCCGATCCCAGATACTGCTCGCCGGCGAACAGAAGATGCACCCCATCGCCGGCTTCGACATCGGGAACTCTCCGCAATCGTTCACGGCGGCGGTGGTAGAGGGGAAAACCATCCTCATAACGACCACCAACGGCACCCGGACGCTCCTGGGGGTACAGAACGCCCGTGACATAGTTATAGCTTCATACGTCAACTTCTCGGCGGTGCTGGCCCTGATGAAGGTTGCGGCCAGCTCCAGTACGGACGTCGCGATTATCTGCGCGGGGGAAGAGGGCAGCTTCACGCTCGAAGATTCCGCCTGCGCAGGGCGCTACGTCCGGGCGATTCCAAAACGCGCAGACATTCAGACCAACGACGCAGCGGCTGCCTCGGTGCTGATTGAAAAAAAATATGGCGACAACATCGCGAAAGTCTTCAAAGAATCGGCCCACGGACAAGCGCTCGCCTCGGCAGGATTTGGTGACGACCTCACCGCCGCCGCGCAAGTGGACTCCTATCCTGTGGTCCCGATCTATCAGGACCGGCAAATCACGAAGCTCGGGCCAGAACGGGCACGATAGCCCGCCAGAGTCCGCGCTCGCTCGCGAGATCCGCGGGATCGTCCTCCTTCTCTTCGGGATCTTCCTCGCCGGCGCGCTCGCCGCTGAGGGCTACACCCAGCTCCATGGCAACGGCAACGTAAAGGGAAACTTCGGCTGGGTCGGAGCCCTCCTCGCCAGCCCGCTCGCGCTGTTCCTAGGCTGGCCGGCCGCCGCGCTTCTTCCGATAGCGCCCGCCGCGCACGCGCTGCGACTGTTCGGCCGCCTGGGCGAGCGAAAGGACAGATCGTGGATGGTTTTCCTCCTCGGAATGGTCTTCCTGCTGCCGGTCATATTCGGACTGGCCCAGGGTGGAATTCGCGAGGCGACTGCGCTCGCGGGAATCTGGGGCGCCTTTGCCGCGTTCTACGTGCTCCAGTTCGCCGGAGCGGCGGGAGCGTGGATTCTAATGGCGATCAGCTTGAGCGTGCTCATGGCCGCGACGCTGTCCTGGAATCCGATCCGTGTCGTCGTCTCCAAGCGCGTGCGGACCCTCGATGATTACGTGCCGCCCACACCCGCTGAGCGCGCCGGACTCGATCCCTCGAAGGAGATCGTCGTCACGCCGGCGGAGAAGGCGACCGTGATTTCCACGATTCTGGAGCCGGCGCCGGAGGAAATGCCGCAGGTCGATCACTCGCTGATGAAGGCGTCGCCGGACGAAGAACCTGTTCTTCCCATCGAAAAAAAGCGCGAGCGCGGGTCCAAGTCCTCTGTGGCGGCCAAGCACGCGCAGAAGATCGCGGCCGAGATCGCCGCGCCTGAAGGCGACACGCTCTTCACCGATGAAGATCTTCCCTCATCCGATCTGCTCACGCCGCCTCCACCCCGCAACGCCGACCTCGGCAAGCGCGAGCTGGACGCAATGGGCATCAAGCTGATGGACGCATTGAGAACGTTTCGCGTCGAGGGCGATCTAGTCGGACGTACGACCGGTCCCGTCGTGACGCAGTTCGAGGTCGCGCCCGCCTCCGGAGTGAAGGTCCGTCAGATCGCGAATCTCTCCAACGATCTTGCGCTCGCGATGCGCGCGCAGAGCATCCGCATCGTCGCTCCAATTCCGGGGCGTGGCGCCGTTGGCGTCGAAGTTCCCAATCCGACCGCCGAGATAGTGGCGTTCCGCGAGCTGATCGAGTCGCGCGAGTTCCAGACCATTCGCGCCGCGCTACCGATCGCGCTGGGAAAGGATCTCGAGGGCCGCCCCGTCATCGCCGACCTGGCGAAAATGCCCCATCTATTGATCGCGGGAGCCACGGGTTCGGGAAAATCGGTGTGCATCAACACGCTGATCACGAGTCTGATCTATCGTCACACGCCGACGACGCTGCGCTTTCTGATGATCGATCCGAAGATGGTCGAGCTCTCGGTCTACAACGTCCTGCCGCACCTGCGGCACAAGGTCGTCACCGACAATCGCGACGCCGCCGCCGTTCTCAAGTGGGCGGTGCTCGAGATGCAGGACCGCTACGAGCTGCTGGCCGCCAATGGCGCGCGCAACATCCAGGATTTCAACCGCAAGGTCCACGAGGGTGTGAAGCTCAAGAACGCGAAGCGCAAGGATGTGGCGTTCGAGGAACTCGAGTACAAGGGAGGCATTGTTCCCTACGTCGTGGTGATCATCGACGAGCTCGCCGATCTGATGATGACGGTGCAGGCCGAGATCGAGACGCCGCTGGCGATGCTCGCGCAGAAGGCGCGCGCGATCGGAATCCATCTTATTCTGGCTACACAGCGCCCGAGCGTGAATGTCATCACGGGATTGATCAAGGCAAACTTTCCGAGCCGCATCGGATTCCGCGTCGCGTCGCAGGTCGACAGCCGCACGATCCTCGATGGCATCGGCGCCGAATCGCTGCTCGGCAACGGCGACATGCTGTTCATCCCGCCCGCGAAATCAGAGCCCGCGCGGCTACAGGGCGCTTACATCTCGAGCGAGGACACCGAGCGGCTGATGGGCTGGTACGAGCTGCGTCGCGAGGAGCGGAAGGCCGCCTTCGAGGCTCAGGGTCTCTTCGTCGAGGAGGCGCCGAGCGAGGACGACATCATCGAGAAGATTCGCCGCAAGGAGGCCGAGGAGGCGAGCGGCAGCGACTCCGACAGTCTCGACGATGCGGACAGGGACAAGCTTTTCCGTGAAGCCGCCGAGGTCGTGATCCAGCACCAGCAGGGTTCGACTTCGCTGCTCCAGCGGCGATTGAAGGTCGGGTACGGCCGCGCCGCGCGCATCATCGACCAGCTTCACGCCGCCGGCATTCTCGGGCCCCCGGACGGCTCGAGGCCCCGCGATGTTCTCGCCGGGCTCGATGATTTGGAGCGCATAGCCGGCCCAAGAGGTTCCTAGTCCGGCGATACATAGCGACTCTTCACAGGTGGCTGGCGGGCCGTTGTGAACAGCCGTATAGTAACCGCGAAGAAGGCACCACCAGCCCTTGAGGAATGTCCCCCTCCATAGACCGCCTAAAAGCTGCAATCGCTGAGCATTACCTGATTGAGCGTGAGCTCGGTCACGGGGCCATGGCTACCGTCTACCTCGCCCGGGACGTCAGGCTCAATCGGCAGGTCGCTGTCAAAGTGCTCCTCGGCGACCTGGCTTTCGCGCTCGGGCCGGAACGTTTCCGCCGCGAGATCGATCTCGCCACGAAACTCAGCCACCCGCACATCCTCCCCATCTACGACTCGGGCGAGGCGGGTGGCGAGCTGTACTATGTGATGCCTTACGTGGCCGGTGAATCGTTGCGTGGACGACTGATTCGCGAGCGCCAGCTTCCAGTGGATGACGCCCTCCGCATCGCCGCGCAGGTCGCGAGCGCGCTCGACCATTCGCATCGCCACGGCATAATCCACCGC
>JADGQU010000228.1 GCA_017881545.1 Gemmatimonadaceae bacterium | reverse complement strand
AGGGGCCACGACGAAAGCACCTTCATCGTCCTGGCATCGATCACCTGCATGGTGTTCTTGCTCTCATTGTTGACGAAGATCCTGCCTTTGCCATCACTCGCGGCGCCTTCGGGGGCATCGTCCTCGAGCTCGGCGACGCCTACGATCTCTCCGGTCTTTGGATCGATCGCCGTGGCCGTCCCGATCGGACGGCTGTGGTTCGTGAGGATGATCCTGTCAGAGAAGTCATCGTACATGATTCCATCGAGGCCGCCGGTGGGCACGCGGGTCTTCTTGATCGGGGCCAGCGTTTTGAGATCGAACATCGTGACGGTGGAATCACCGCCGTTGGTTATGAAACCGTGATTTGACTTGGGCGCCAGCGCGATGCCGTGCGTACGCGGCGTATCCGGGATATCCCCAATCACCTTTCCCGTGCGACCGTCGATCACCATGACGTGGGTACCTCGCGACACGAAGACACGGCCAGTGCCGGGTTCGGCAGTCAGATAGTCGGTGCCACCTTCACCGCCGATGCTGAACTTGTCGACCTTGAACGTTTGCGCGCGGACGATGTGCGGTCCCGCCAGGCTGACGGCCAGGATGACGGCCGGGATTGAAAGCGAGTATCTGGTCATGCGGTCCCTCGGGTGGATGCGGGTGGCTCGGTGCCGAAGCTCGGGCGATGGTTCCAGTCTGTCAGCAGGCTGCGAGAGTATATACGTTCCCCCGGCCCAATAGGTTGATGATGCTTTGGGAATCACTCCCAGCGGAAGACCCTGGTCGAGAGGGCGGTGTACGCAGCGAACAACACGACCAACGCCGCGACGTTCACCCAGTGCGCGCCCCAGCCCGATCCGTCCCACACGCCCTGGAGGAGCGCCACGGCGTGTGTAGTCGGGAGCAGGTTCGCGAGCGCCCTGAACGCGCGCGGGAGCCGGTCAACCGGATAGAACAATCCCGACAAGGCGAGCATCGGGTAGAGCACCGCCGCGCTGACGGGCTGGGCGAATCGCGCGGTCGGCACGAGGCTGGCGATCACGAAGCCGAGCGAAAGAATGCTGAACGTGCTGAGGAGTACGGCCACGGTAAAGCTGAACACGTTCACCCGCATCACGCCCGGAAAAAGCCGCCGGCCGGCGAGCATGAGCAGCGCGAGGCTGATCACCGTGAAGACGAGCTTCACGGCGACCTGCGCACCCATGATCGTCACCGGTGAAAGTGGCGTGGAACGGAGGCGTTTCAGGATGCCCCCTTCCCTGTAGATGGAAATGATCGCGACGAGGGACTGCACCGCGCTGATCGCGATCAGCACCGCCGCGAATATGGCAACATTGAACGGAATGTCGACTTGCGGCGCGGCCACCGGTCTCGCCGCGCCGAACGCGCGCCCCAATACGATGAACACCACGAGCGGCATCAGGAGCGTCCCGACGAACCCCATCGGTTCCCGGGTGAAGATCTTGGTCTCGAGCCAGGTTAGCTTCCAGAATCCTCGCAGCATCGTCAATCCCTGATCCCGTGACCGGTCAGCTTCAGAAACACATCCTCGAGCGTCGGGATCTCGGTACGGAAGCCGCGCACGCGAATGCCCTCACGCGCTATGATGTTGATTACGTCGGTCACGAAATCGTCGCCCGCACCACGAATCGTATACGTCGCCCCGCTCCCCTCGGCGTGCTCGACGGGGCCCAGTCCCTGAAGCCGCTCAGCAACATTCGCATCGTCGCTCGTGAACACTACCGTCCGCTCGGGGCAGTGCTTTTGTACCAGCTCCTCGGGCGTACCTAACTCGATAATGCGCCCATGCTCGATGATGGCCACGCGGTCGCAGAGTCGTTCGGCCTCTTCCATCAGGTGTGTCGTGAGGAACACCGTCGTGCCCCGGTCTCTGATGCCGTTCACCAGGGCCCAGATCGCGCGACGCGCTTGTGGGTCGAGCCCGGTGGTGAGCTCGTCGAGGAATACAACCTCGGGTTCGTGAATGAGCGCCAGCGCGATGAAGAGGCGCTGCTTCTGGCCGCCCGAGAGCGTCATGAACCATGCGTTGCGCTTGGCTTCGAGCCCAAGCCGCGCGAGGAGCGCGTCGGTATCCACCACGCGGGGGTAGAGCGACCGCCAAAGATCGACCGCCTCCCAGACCTTGATCCGCTTCTGGAGGTGCGCCTCCTGGTGCTGCACGCCGATCCGCTGCCGCAATGCGTTGGCATCGCGCCGTGGATTGAGGCCGAGCACAGAGATCGTTCCTTTGTCGGGAATGCGATTGCCCTCGACGCACTCCATCGTGGTCGTCTTACCGGCACCGTTCGGACCTATCAGTCCGAAGATCTCGCCCTCGAACACTTCGAGCGAGACGTCGTCAACGGCCACGGTGCGGCCGTAGCGCTTGCCCAGGTTGGAGACGGCGATGACCGGGATCACGACGAATGTTACCAACAAGCATCGTGCGATGCGATTGAAGACCTGTCATCGGGATGACTAGCTTTCTTTTTCAGCTGAGCATTGATCAGTCAGGCCAACCCTCCGCGCGCAGGCACCCACATGGACTGGTACGTCAAAGCATTTATCCGCGCGAGTCTGGTGTGGTTTACCGCCGGTATCGCGCTCGGTCTCGCGATGGCGATGCATCCGGCATGGGTCATCTACCGGCCGGCACATGCACATATGAACGTCGTCGGCTTCATCACGATGATGATTTTCGGCGTCGGTTATCAATTGTTGCCGAGGTTATTCGGGCACAAACTTCAAAGCCGTGCGCTGGCGATCGCGCATTGGTGGCTCGCGAACATTGGCCTGGCGTTGATGACAACGGGCTTCATTCTCGCGCCCCACATCGGAGTCAGAAGCGCTCCAGTCACATCAGCGGGAGGATCGCTTTTCGCGATCGGCGCGTTCGTCTTCGTCTATAACCTCTGGCGCACATTCAACGCCGCCGACGCCCGACAGCGCTCGGCCGGTGCGACCGGAGCATCCTCCCGCACGCTGACCACGCTCGATGAGTGAATGCCGAAACTTCGCGCAAGGACGTATCCGTCCCGCTACCGAACGCTACTCTCTTCCCTATCGTTGCGGAGCCTTCACCGTCCGGAGCACAATCACTCGGTCCGGCTCATCTGCGCCGCCGCTCGGCAAAGTCAGTGTGAGGCCGACCGACGTCTGCTCGAAGTCCAACGCGGCCCCGCTCTCGAGCATGGTCGCTCGGGTGACGCGCACCCCGACTACCGGAATGGAAAGGAGGCGGTCCCGCCAGTCCAGGACGTGTACGAACACCGTATCGCCGCGCTGGGTGGTGACGCCCCACGAGCGGGGCGAGATGGGACCACCGTGCGTGTTGTAGATCGAGGTGCCGTGGGCTTGCAACCACTGTCCTAATTCGCGCAGGTGCTGAGCCGCTTCAGGCTGAATAGTGCCGTCCGGGCGCGGGCCGATGTTGAGGAGCAGGTTCGCGTTGCTCCCCGCGGCACGCACCAGGTATCCAATGAGCTCCGAGGTCGTTTTCCAGCCGCTGTCGGTGATGTTGAAGCCCCACGATTTGTTCATCGTGAGCGACGTCTCGAGCGGCAGCGTACCGATGGTGGTGGTATTGAAGCCCGCCGTGTTGGCGCCAGGCAGATCCTGCTCGAACGTCTGCACGTCCTCACCCGGGAGTGGGGCGCCGTGATGGTTGGGCACGATGAGCGCCGCCGGCTGGAGCTGGTGAATCAGGCCGTATGTATCGGCGAGGTGCCAGTCGGCTTCGGGTTTGTCCCACATGCCATCGAACCAGATACCGCCGATCGGCCCGTAGTGAGTGAGCAGCTCAGTGAGCTGCTGATTCATGAAGGCGATGTAGCGGGTCCAGTCGCCGCTATCCGGTCGGCCCGACGCCTTGCCGGTCCCTCCCCGCGGAAAGTAATCGGGATGGTGCCAGTCCAGCTGCGAGTAGTAGAAAAAGAGTTTGATACCTTGTCGCTGACATTCCTCGGCCAGCTCTTTGAGAGGATCGCGCCTGAAGGGAGTCCCGTCGACGATGTTGTATGTCGTGGCCCTGGTCGCAAACATCGAGAAGCCGTCGTGGTGGCGCGAGGTGATTGTGATGTATCGCGCTCCGGCGGTCTTGGCGAGCGACACCCATTCGTGCGCATCGAACCTGATTGGATTGAACTCCGAGGCCAGCCACTCGTAGGCTGTCGATGGAATCTCTCTGTTCTGCATGACCCATTCGCCGGCGCCGAGCTGGGAATAGACGCCCCAGTGAATGAACATGCCGAACCCGGCTTGGCGGAACCATTCGCGCGCGGCGAGGCGCTCGGCGGGGACAGCCGGTGCTTGCGGTCGTGCGACCCGGAGTGGCGCCAGGAGCAAGACAACAGTGACTGCCACGTGACGGACACCATAACGGACACCACGCAGCATGTGTGATCTCATTGATGTCGAAGAGTCGGGGCAGGCCAAGGCGACTTAAACTACCGACCGCAGGCTTATCAGGCGATTGAACGTGGGGAGAGGTCCGGCAGAGAGCCCGCTTCCCGGGATCAGTCAGAAACCGCCGCAGATTGCACTGGATTCGCAATCTGAGAGGGGTTTGCCTCAAAGCACGTCTCATCTCT
This sequence comes from Gemmatimonadaceae bacterium, assembly GCA_017881545.1. Classification (GTDB taxonomy): domain Bacteria; phylum Gemmatimonadota; class Gemmatimonadetes; order Gemmatimonadales; family Gemmatimonadaceae; genus UBA4720. The sequence continues at coordinate 428 of JADGQU010000228.1, read as the reverse complement.
ACAGTGCAAGTCCTTATAGCATAGTGCGTTAGCATTAGTGCCGGATTGGCCGCTTGCGTGCAATAGTAAGCCGTTGCGGTAATACGAAATGTCCCGTCTCTCTAGCATTGACGGCAGTGTTATCGCCGTCGCTACCCGTCAACGGAGATTTTCATGTCACGCAACAAAAAGGGCTTTACCCTAATCGAGCTTTTGATCGTAGTCGTCATCATCGGCATTCTTGCCGCGATCGCGATTCCGAAGTTTGCCAACACGAAAGACAAGGCGTATGTCGCAGCGATGAAGTCTGACCTGCGCAACATGGCGACCTATGAAGAGCAGTACGCCGCCGACAACAACGGCGCGTACTTCGGTGGAACCGCCACCAGCCTTGCCCCTCTTCAGGGCTTCAGCCCGTCGCAGAACGTCACTGTCGTAATCGTGAACGT
>JADGQU010000227.1 GCA_017881545.1 Gemmatimonadaceae bacterium | reverse complement strand
GGATCAGTCGGAGGTCAACATCGCTATCGAAACTCCGCCAGGGTCGAATCTCGCCTACACGAGGATCAAGGCTGAGGAGGCGGCTCAGGCCGCGCGCACGCACAAGGAAGTCCGCTTCACCTTTACGACGCTCGGCGGAAGCACGGGCGACGTGAACAATGGGAATATCTACGTGCGACTGGTACCCAAAGCTGATCGCAGCATCGGCGCCGAGGATTTCGGTCGTGTGCTACGCGAGGAAGTCGGGCACATCGGCGGCGCGACTATGTCCGTGTTCACCAACGACTTTCAGGGGGCGCAGAAGCAGATCCAGATCGAAATGCGCGGTGGCACTTCGCAGCAACTGGCGACGACTGCTGAAGCGATCGCCGAGCAGGTGAAACAGGTAAAGGGCGCGGTGGATGTCGGGCTTTCGACCAAAGGCCAGAAGCCAGAGCTCAACGTCGAGATCGATCGCGGATTGGCTGGTACGCTCGGAGTGACCGTGGGGCAGGTGGCTCAGGCTCTGCGTCCGGCATTCGCCGGAATCAAGGCCGGGGACTGGGTTGACCCGAGCGACGAGACACGTGAAGTAAACGTGCGCTTTGCCCCGGAGTCCAGACAGCGCGCTGCTGATCTGGAACAGCTTCCCCTCGTGGTGACCGGGTCCGATGGTCAACCGAGAACGTTGCCTCTGGGCCAGATCGCGACGGTTTCGCAGGGGTTGGGACCGGCGCAGATCACCCACCTCAATGGAGATCTCGTCGTGACCGTTCAGGCGAACACATCGAATCGTTCGCTGACTGAAGTGATGAAGGACGTCAACGCCCGAATCGCAAAGATCACGTTTCCGCCCGGCGTGCACATGACGCAAGGCGGAGAAGTAGACAGTCAGAACGAGGTGTTCGGACGGATTTTCGCGGCGCTCGGAATCGCGGTGATGCTCATGTACCTGATCCTCGTGATGCAGTTCGGCTCGTTCCTCGAGCCGCTGGCGATCATGATCTCCCTGCCGCTTTCGCTCATCGGAGTGATGCTGGCACTCATGATCACCGGCACGACGATCAACATCATGAGTCTGATCGGAGTGATCCTATTGATGGGGATCGTCGCCAAAAACGCGATTCTGCTCATCGATTTCGCCAAATGGGCCCGCGAGAAGGACGGAATGCCGAGGCGCGAAGCGCTGATTCAGGCGGGCGCGATTCGTCTCCGTCCGATCATGATGACGACGCTGGCGTTGATCGCCGGCATGCTTCCGGTCGCGCTCGGCATCGGGGAAGGCGCCGAGTTTCGTGCGCCGCTCGGGCGCGCGGTGATCGGCGGCGTGATCACATCGACGCTGTTGACGCTCGTCGTGATCCCGACGTTCTATGAGATTCTCGACGAGTGGAGAGAATGGGTATTGACCAAGTTCGGCGTATACAAGCGCCGCACTGCTGAGCACCCGGTACCGCGGCATGTGGGCGCGAGCGAGCTGATCAAGGTCGAACCACGCGTGTGAGGAAACTGCTCAAGGGAAGTACTCAGGTCGCGATCGACACCCAGTAGATCATGACGATGAACCCCGCCGCCGCCGTGATTGCATAGAGTGTCCCTATCGCCACTTCCTTGGCCAGCGTCCGGGCGAGCGACCCGCCGTACACCCGCCGGAAAGCGAGCGTTGCATAGATCGGAATCCAGCATACCGCGATCAGGCTCGCGATGGCCACGAGGGCCGGCACCTTCGTGAACTTGGTCAGCTCGCTCACAGCGAGTGCAAGGAAGATGAAGGCGTGAAGGTGGATGGCAAAGTAGAGATGCTCCGGGTATTTCCTGCCGCGATAGAAGAGGGCGACGATTCCCGCGAAAATCGGCAGCAGTGCGAACAGCATTCGCGGCATGGTCTCGAGAAGGCCGCGCTTGAATCCTCCGGGATCAGAGACAGCGCGTCGGAGAAATGGCTGCATCAACGCAGGGGCCCGCTCGATATCCTTGAGCGCCGCTTCCTTGTCCGCCTGAGTCACCGTCTCCTGCTCGAATGATTGCCTGGCGACGTTAGCAACTCGCTCCGGGCGTGAGACCGGGCGATTGTCAGGCGTTGTCGTGACGCCGATTTGCAATCCCTGACCCTTGACCGGCCCCAGTCTGACGTCGGGTGCGGAGGCGGCGAGAACGAAATACACGAGGCTCGCCGTCAGGTACAGGCGGAGCGGGGAGATGTATCGTGCCCGCCGTCCCTCGAGAAACTCGTGAGTCAGCACTCCCGGATGGCGAATGAGTGCTTCCAGGGTGGAAGCGACCCGTCCGTCCCATCCAGAAAACTCCGCGAAAGCGTCCATGAGGAGCTCGCGCACACTCGGATATGCCGGAATGTCCCGCTGGCCGCACTCTGGGCAAAACGGCCCCGTGAGCGATGCGCCGCAGTTGAGGCATGTGGCCGGGCGCGCTTCGGTCAGTTGCAGCCTTTCACGGAGTAGGTGCTTGTTGACCATCAGTATTCGAAAAACGCGTCGTCAGGATAGCAGTACAGCCACCGTTCCCCCGGCTCGGCCGATGCAATCACCGGATGACCGCTAGCATGCGCGTGCTTCGACGCGTGCTTGTTGGGCGAGTCGTCGCAGCAGAGGGTCTTGCCGCATTCCTGGCAGGTTCGGAGATGAACCCATGATGCGCCGATCTTGACGCACTCTTCGCACACCCGTTTTTTCGGCAGCTTGACGGTGGTGATCGCTGCGATGTGAGCACACGGCGCGCCAAGCATGAGACTCTCCTGGTTTCTGGATTATGTCGAGCTGGTGAAACCTGAGTGCATCAGTGCTCGGCCGCCATGACGATGGAGGTGGCGCCAGTTGCATCGAGCCACACGTGCGTCGGCGTGCGCACGAGACGCATCACGACGTAGTCGCATCCCGGACAACGCATGACCGTTCCCATGCCGTGGGCGTAGACGAGCAAAGCGGCAACTGTCCGCGTCTTTCCGCACCCGGCGCACCGTGCGCGCGCCGCCGTGACATCCGAAACGAATACTTCGCTCAGGATTCCGGCCGCGGCATTTCCATCTACCCGATGCGCGTCGCTCGGACGTGTAGCCTTATTACCTGGCTTGTGCGAATCACTCGAAGCCCTCTTCATGGTCGCTCCTTTCTGCCCGGAAAAGGTTTCTACCTGCTAGACCGACCCTCCAGTGGGGCCGAAGCGTTCAGTCTTTACGAGCGCCGGCTGGTGTCCAATCTCCACCAGCGCGTTAGCGGCTGATTCAACCAATGGCGTCGGGCCACAAACGAATACACGCGGCTGCTCACTCGGCGGCCAGGCGACTTCTTCGAGCATCTCGCGGTCGATCCTGCGCGTGAAGCCTGTCCAGCCCTCGGGCCGGTCGCGCGTGAGCGTGTGCACGACCTCGAGCGTTGGATCCGACGCTGCCAGACGGGCGAGCTCGTCCCGATAGATCACCTCGTCCCATCGGCGCGACGAGTACAGCAGTCGCGCCGGTATCATGTGTCGGGCGTCGCCACTCTTGGCAAGAGCGGCGTTCCGATGACGCAGCATCGCCATCAGGGGCACGATTCCGGAGCCGCCGGCGACAAGGAAGAGCGGCCCGCCCACCGGAATGTCCCAAACGAAGTATCCGCCGATGGGACCACGGAGCTCGATCGTATCTCCCGCTCTCAACTCTTCGGAGAGGTACGGTGATACTTCCCCATCTTTGAGTTGTTCGACGGTCAGGGAAAGCCGAGCGTCCTCGGGCGGCGATGCGATGGAGTAGCTGCGCTCCGCCTGGTAGCCGTCTTCCGACGTCAGTCGCACGTCTACGTGCTGTCCGGCGCTGTGGCCGGGCCAATCCGGCACATCGAGGACCAGCGTCCGTGTCCTTTGCGTCTCTGGCACAACGTCGATCACGGTGGCGACGCGCCAGGAGATTTTTTGCCCGATGCCAACGGGACTCACTCGTCGCCGGCGTAGCGCTGCTCGCGCCAGGGATCACCGTAGTTGTGGTAACCCAGCGATTCCCAGAACCCGGGCTCATCACTTTCCAACAAGCGCAGCTCGCGTACCCACTTCGCGCTTTTCCAGAAGTAGAGGTGTGGCACGAGCAGACGCGCGGGGCCGCCATGTTCCGGGGGGAGCGGCGCGCCGTTGTACATGAACGCGACCCACGCCTTTCCGCCGGTTACGTCCGCGAGCGGCACGTTGGTGGTGTATCCGCCGTCGCATCTCGCGAGCACGTAGGGGGCTGCCACGACTCCCTTCGCTGCGGCTTCCGAGAGAAGCGTGTCTACCGAGATGCCTTCCCACACAGTGTCGAACTTGGACCACTTCGTCACGCAGTGGATGTCCTTCGTGGTCGTCTGACGCGGGAGCGCCGTGAACTCATCCCAGGTCCAGCGGGCGGTTCGGCCGTCAGCGCCTCGTAGCGTAAAGTCCCAGGCAGTAAGCGCCGTGCGTGGAGTCGGGCCCGCTGAGAGCACCGGAAAATCCCGCGTCTCGTACTGCCCTGGAGGAAGCCGACCAGCAACTTCAGCAGATTGCTTTCTACCGCGAAAGCCTCGCGAGATCAGCGCCATGTTCTACTCCTGAAGCGCCTGATGCACGAAAGAAATCGCAATCGATCCCTCTCCTACCGCTGATGCCACGCGCTTGATGTTGCCACCCCGCACGTCCCCGACGGCAAACACTCCGGGCTTGCTCGTCTCGAGAAGATGCGGCGGCCGGGCCAGTGGCCAGTGCGCGGCAGACAATTCGTCGGGCGTGAGATCGGATCCCGTCTTTATGAACCCGTGGTCGTCGAGCACCACACATCCGTCGAGCCAGCGAGTGCTCGGCGTCGCGCCGGTCATCACGAACACGTGGCGAATATCCTTTCCCTCGGACGTGCTACCGTTTCCGTTGCGCCAGTTCACGCGCTCGAGATGGTCGTCGCCCTCCAGGCCCACGATTTCGGTCTTCGTGTGCAATGTGATTCTCGGGCTCTCCTCGATCCGTCGAATCAGGTATCGAGACATGGTGGCGGCCAGCCCGTCGGCGCGCACGACCATATGGA
>JADGQU010000226.1 GCA_017881545.1 Gemmatimonadaceae bacterium | reverse complement strand
CTCACTCACCCCGGCCTGCACCGTGTAGGCGAGCGACTGCTTGTCGCGCAGCTCGTCGAAGAAGCGGCCGCCGAGTCCGCTGGCGACGGTGGCGATGAGATTCGCGGCGAAACGTGAATCGTCGTTGCGCGCGGGTGCTGGAAAAGCCAGAGCGATCGCAGTCTGCGCCTTGTCGCGCGATTCCGCGGCGATCTTCACGCTCTTGGGCCAGCGCGGCTTTCCAACCTTCGGAGCCTTTTTCAGCTGGAATGAGCCGAACTCGCGGGCGACCAAGTCTGCGACACCCTTCGCATCCGCGTCGGCGACAATCCCGATGACTGCCGCGGATTCGAGCACCCGTGATTTGTGCCACTCTCTCGCCTGCTCAGCCGAGATCGCGCGGAGCGACTCTTCCGTTCCCATGGCAGGGGTTCCGTAGGGATGCCTGGGAAACGCAACCGAGCTCGCGAGTCTCATCGGGTAGCGATGCATGTCGTCGCGCAGCATCGCGACGTTCGAGAGCGCGACCGTTCGCTCTGTCTCGAAAGCGTCGTCGGGAATCGTCGGTCGCTGTATCACGTCGCCGAGCAGCTCCAGCGCTTCGGCCAGGCGAGTCACCGGCACGGACAGCGACCAGCCAAAACTGTCACTCCCCGCGCTCGCTGAAATCGTTCCGCCGAGCATCTCGGCGTCTTCCGCGATCTGCGCCGCGCTGCGGGTGGTGGTTCCCTTGAGCATCGTCCGCGCAGTGAGCATGGTGAGTCCCGCGTGCTCAGGCTCTTCCTCCACTGCCCCACCGACGATGTAAACGCCGATGCTGGCCATCGGCGTGCCGGCTTTCTTCCGCACGAGTACCGGAATTTTCTCCGCCGTCCGGAAGACGGAAACGCCGGCTTCCTCCTTCTCAAGCTCCGGACTCTTCGTCTCCGGCGCGATGGTCGCGGCGCGGCGTGGAATCGCCGGAAGGCGCTCCGAGCCGCCTTCGCCCAGAATTCGCTTCATGTCGGCCGCGTCCTGCGCGACGACGGGCGAGTTCTCCGGACGATAGACCAGAGCAGCAGCCCGCTCCTCGGTTAGATACTTGCGCACGACGCGCTGAATGTCGTCGGCGGTAGCGGACATGTAGCTCCGGAAGTATTCGTCACCCAGCCGCCAACCTCCCAGCGCTTCCCATTCGGCGAGATAGCTGGCGCGCCCTTCAGCCGTCTCGAGACGTCGCGCCCAGCGCGCATCGAAGATGCGGCGCACACGAGTGAGCTCGTCGTCGCTGATTGACCCGACGCGCAGCTGGTGCAGCTGGTCCCAGATCACCCGCGCCGCTTCGGCCGTGTGCTCGGGTTCCGTCTCGGCGTGCAGCACGAACACGCCCAGCTCCGTCGGCGTGTAGTTGTAGGCGCTGACGGACGACGCGAGCTTCTTCTCGCGAACCGCACGATACAGCCGAGATGCGCGTCCCGTCGCGAGTACGGAGGCCGCAAGGTCGAGCACGGCGGTATCAGGATCCAGAGTGCCCGCGGTTCGCCAGCCAATGACGAGCTGGCTCTGCGCGATGTCGCCGGCGATCTCGCGATAGCGGAAGTCATCGTGCTTCGGCTCGGGCGGCCCCGGATGACGCACCGGATCTGAGGACTTCAGGTCTCCGTACAGCTCGGTTGCGCGGCGCAGCGCGTCAGCGGGGTCGACGTCGCCCGAGATGCTGAGAATCGTGTTGCCGGGCTGGTAGAAGTTGCGGTAGAAACCGTTCATCATGTCGCGCGTGAAAGCGCGAAGTCCCGGCTCGCGCCCGATCCGCCAGCGTCTCATTCGATGTGCATCGTGAAGGAGCTCGAACAGGGTCTCGGTCGCCACGGCCGAGGGACTGTCGGACTTTCGCTTCGCCTCCTGGATGATGACTTCCATCTCCTTGGCGAGCTCTCCCGCGTCGATCACCGAATTCGCGTACGCGTCCGCCTGAATCTCGAGCCCCTTCGCAAATCCCGATGACGGCAGCACCGTGTAGTAGGTCGTGGTGTCGTAGATCGTGTGGGCGTTCAGATATCCGCCGCTCGACTTCGTCTCTTTGGCGATGACGCCGACCCCGCGCTTCGCGGTGCCCTTGAAGAACATGTGCTCGAGGGCGTGGGAGAGCCCGTTCTCCTCGTCGGTCTCGTCGAAGTACCCGGCTTTGACGTAGGTCTCGATCGCTACGACCGGCGCCGACCGGTCCTGTTGTACCAGAACGGTGAGGCCGTTCGGCAGGATTGTGCGGTGAATGCTGGTTGGATCCATTTACAAATCACTACCGGGCTGAAAGGGCAACTGCAACGGAACGGGCGGGAGGCGTCAGTAGCGTAGGTGCCAGTTGGTTAGTTCACTACGCCGGGACTTATCACTGTGGCGAACTGGGGGAAAGCACTCGCTTGTACCTGACCCGGTGAGAAAAGTCCCGGCGTCGTGAACTGAACAACTCTCAACTTACCTACTCGTGCCTCCCGCCAGTTCAGTTGCTTTTCAAAAACAAGAGCGATAGAGGGGCTAGTCAGCGAGAGAACCCCAGCGTAGCGCAACGAGCCCCAGCACGAAAAAGAGAACCCCGTAACCGAGCAGCCATAGTACGTCGGTCGTGTGCGCGCTTCCCGTCATGATCAAAGAGTTTGCCACGTCGTCGACTCTGTGAACCGGCGGCAGCAGTTCCACGGCCTTGCTGCGCCAGTCGTTTTTTGGGCCGTACAAGCCGCGGAGCGCGCGCGAGCCCAGCCAGACCGCCGCGAGTGTCAGCCAGTCGAAACGCGTCGCAACGGAGACGAAAAACCCGATTCCGCCCATCGCGATGTAGATGAGCGCTGTGTAAAGAACAAAATTCACAACGCTGAAGACCGGAAGCAGACTGTGCAGCACACTTGCCAGCACGATGACACAGGCAATGACGCCAAGCATGCCAACGAAAAAGACCTGGGCGTAGTAGAGCACCGGATTCAACGGTTTCGAAAACAGGAACCGATAGTAGCCCAACTTGCGGTCAGTGGAGACAATGCCGTTGACGGCGATGAGAACCGCCAGCGACACGATCGCGCTCGCAATCTGGAGCACAATGGCCCAGAGGGGAGAGGGTTGACCGGTGGTTATTCGCGGCCCCATCGCGCCCCGTGTCGGCGCGATCAATACGTAGCCCCACAGAAAGCCGATGATGAGGATCGCAACTCCGCGCTCGAGCATGAAATCACGGAACTGCCAGAGAGAGTATCTCGCCAGGCCGGCGGCGCGGCTCACTGCCTGGCCAGCGCGGCTCACTGGGACTCTCCCACGGCTTCCCTGAATTGCTGCTCGAGCGCCGACCTCTCGGGGACGACGCTCGCCACGAGTGCTCCACTGCGAATGAGCTCGGCGAGCGCAGCATTGAGCTCCTTGATGCTGTGCACGGTTACGTCGTACTCTCCACGGCCGGCATCCTCCGCCTGAGGAAACGCGGAACGTATGAGCTCGTGCCCGCTGGCGAGGGTCACTCTGAATCTCGTCGCTGCTGCCGGAGCCTCGCTCTCGTAACTCGTGCTGACGACGCGCTGCAACCGTCCGCGATCGATGATCGCAACGCGGTCCGCCAGGCGCTGAAGCTCGTCGAGGTTGTGCGAGGCGATGAGTATCGTGCGGTCGGGACGCCGCAGATCCTGGACGATGTCGCGAAATCGCTGCGTCCACACCGGGTCCAAGCCGTGCGTCGGCTCGTCGAGAACGAGGATCTGCTCGTCGCGCAGAAGGGCCTGCGCCAGGCCGAGGCGCTGGAGATTCCCCTTCGAGAGCGCTTTCACCTTCTTGTTGCGGTGCTCGGCCAGTCCGAGCAGATCGACGACGTAGCCCACCCGTCGCGGAATTTCCGCGTGGGAAATTCCCGCCAGCGTCGCGTAGCGTACCAGCGCGGTCTCGGCGCCCCATTTCGGGTTGATGGCGATGAGCTCCGAGAGGTAGCCGATCCCGTTCCGCTCGATGTGTTTCCGCGCGGGCAGTCCGTTGATCTCGACGGTCCCGCTCGTCGGACGCAGATAACCGAGCATCATCGCGATGAGCGTCGTCTTACCGGCTCCGTTCGGTCCGGCGATGCCGAGTATCTCTCCCTCGACGACCATCAACGAAAACTCCTCGACCGCTTTGACAGAGTTGCCGAGGAGTGATTTGTAAATCTTCCCGACGTTCCTGAATTCGATCACAAGGGCGGCGGTGCGGTGGTTGTCGGCGGCGGCTGCAGGCACGTTTGCCACGCGCCGGTCCCGGCACCGCTGATCCATTTCGTTCCTTCTGACACGCGATTGAGCCGCATCATTGAGCAGCCGAGATAACCCTGCGAGGGGAGATCCTTCGGATTGGCAGTCACCGCACGCACGAAGAAACGGCGGGCGAGATCGTACTGGCGGCTCGCGAAAAGAATGAGTCCCATCTCCCGCAGCGCGACCGCGTTCTTCGGATCGAGTCTCAAGGCGGTGTCGAGCTGCGCCCGTGCGGTGGCGAGGTCGCCCTCCTGACGCGCGACTCTGGCGAGGAAGACGTGCGGCGTCGCGGAGCTGGGATCGGCGTTCACCGCCTTGGCGAATTCTCCACGCGCCTTTTCGTAAAGACCGCTGTTCAGGGCATCGATGCCGGTGGTCAAGTTGCTGGTGCTGGAGCCACGCCCGAACAGGAGATATCCCCCGACGATCAGCACGACGACGACCAGGATCCCGATCCACACCGGCATCGAGACCCTCGGGAAGCGGCGCCCGCCGGAATCCGCGGCGGCCACGGCCCGCTGGACGGCCGTGCGCCCAACTCCGCCGCCACCTCCGCCACTGCTGCCAATGGCCGCCGCTCCCTCAGACGAGAAAGACCCCGGCATTTCTATTGTGGGAGGACCAGCCATGCTCCGGGCTGCGTACGCTGGAGGCTGCCGGTACCCGCCGCCCGCCGACGGCGGCGCGTACGGTGAGACCGGCTGCTGCGGCGGTGGCGGCTTTGGCGGCTGCACGGGAGCAGATTTACGCGGCGTGTACGCCGCTTTGGGAGGAGGACTCGCCGGCACCGCGGGCTTCA
>JADGQU010000225.1 GCA_017881545.1 Gemmatimonadaceae bacterium | reverse complement strand
CTGAGCTATCGGGGCGGAGTGCCTGAATCTTCCGGGTCATCACCTCGTCGACGGTCACGTCCTCGAGTGGAGTCGTTCGTCCTTTCCGGCGGGTAAAGGTGAGAGACGGTGTCGTATCGCTCAGATCGGCGAGGAAGGCCAGCAGATCGCTTGCCGAGAAGACTCCAACGACTTTTCCACCGTCTACGACCGGCGCGCCACTCACATGCTTTTCCGACAACAGCTCCATCGCCTCGCGAATGGTCAGGTCGGGCGCCGCACTGACCACATCTCGCGTCATGATGTCTCTTAGCTTCAGCATCGATCCTCCGGTAACAGCAGGCAGAAAAAGGAACTCTTGAGGACGTTTGGACAGTCAGCGACACTGCCGGCGCCTTTATTCGACAGTCTCGCCAAGTTCTGCTGCCGGAGCGAGAAAGGAATTCCTGAAATTGCGTGAGGATTCCCCGTACTCCGTGAGCAACCCGCGAGAAAAGGGCTCGGCGGGGCAAGACCAACGCCGTAGCGCGCCGCACGTTCGACGTACGAAGGGAAATCCTTGACCAGAATTCGGGGATTTGCCTACACCGGTGGGATCGCCGGAAGGCTATATTGCGCTTGCGTTCACAAGACGGAATCATGTGAGCGGAGTTCTCTCCCGGAACGCCGGCGGAGGACAGAGCGATGGAGGTTCGAAGCCATCGCGCAGATTGTGAGGTTGCTGGACACAATCAGAGCTCCGGGATCGCCGGGGCACCTGAGTCGCCCGTCCGACGAGGGTAAGGTCGTCGAGCCGAACGTGTGTAAAAAGCACGGAAACGAACCGGTAATCGGCGACCGCCAGCAGAAGTGGAGCCTCCGCAAAGGTGGGAAACCGCCAAAGCGGGGGCTCTAGTCTATCCGGACCTCGAGGATAAACAGAATGAACCGAATGAGCGGGAAATCAGCGGTCGTAACGGGTGGTGCCCTGGGAATAGGGCGCGCCTGCGCTCTCAAGCTGGCCGAGGAAGGTGCGCTGGTTACAGTGACGGATGTCGATGCCGGGAAGGGATCGCTGGTGGTCGCCGAAATACGCAAGCGTGGCGGCGATGCACAATTCATCGAGCACGACGTCGCCGACGAATCACAGTGGGTTCACGTCATGCAAGGCGTCGTCGAGCGGTACAAGAAACTCGACGTTCTGGTGAACAACGCCGGCGTCGCCCTTGGCAAAGACGTCGAGCACACGACGCTGGCCGAGTGGCGGTCGCTGATGAGCATCAATCTGGACGGCGTTTTTTTGGGAATCAAGCACGCAGTCCAGGCCATGAAGGCAAATGGGACCGGCTCGATAGTGAATCTGTCGTCGATCGAAGGCCTGGTCGGAGATCCGAACCTGGCGGCGTACAACGCGAGCAAGGGCGGCGTCCGCCTGCTGACGAAGTCAGCGGCGCTCTACTGCGCCAAGGCAGGCTACAACATTCGCGTAAACTCGGTGCACCCCGGGTATATCTGGACGCCGATGGTGGAGAACTTCCTGAAATCTCAGGGCGACGTAGCGCAGGGCCGCAAACTCCTGGACAGCATGCACCCGATCGGTCACATCGGGGAACCCGACGACATCGCCTACGGTGTGCTCTACCTCGCGTCGGACGAGTCGAAATTCGTCACCGGAACCGAGTTGGTGATCGACGGCGGTTACACGGCTCAATAGTGGCCGCGCAGTGCCGCCGTTTCAGCCGGTATTCCGAGCGCGGCTTGTCAGCCAGCGGGGGTGCGAAAGGCTGGCACCGAACAGCGCGCACGGGATGACCAACAACACCGCGACGGTATCATACCACGAGGCGCCGGACCTCCAGAATTCGGCTACCATGCCCGCGCCGAAAAACATCTCGAAAACGATGTAGCCGCTCACTGCTCCACGAGTGTTGTGCAGGCGGGCGACTATATAGCCACCGAGAACGACCGAGGCTGCCGTCCAGAGGAACGTGATAAATACGAGTAAAGTCGCGTAAGAGGATTGCTCGCTGCGAAACCCCTCCCCTCCCAGCCTTATTGTGAGCCAGTTGCCGGAGATCGCGAACAGGTTGGAAACGAACAGTCCAAATAGTACAGCGAGCACCGTCTTCATCGGCTCGCGCCGGCTCCTGATCGACTCGGCAATAGCGTGGAGTCCTTTCGACACGATATCCTCCCGCGTTCGTTGAGATCGTCAACTCGAGTTGCGACTCTCATTCTGCGCCAGCCCGGTTTCGGATACGAGAGAGGATTCCCTGAATTGCTGTGAGGATTTCTCCCGGGCCTAGGACACGGGCTCAGTTTCGTCTGTCCAGGTCCACTCGCGAATCCCGGGGGATCCTGCAGCTCCTCGCGAGAATGGCGAACGGCATCGTCGATCATCGTCTCCAGGCGTGTCAGAGATTCTTCGTGAGTCGACTTGAGTGGCGACCGCCAAATCGCTTCAGCCGCCAGATGAAAGCGAAGCACCGAGGAGCACGACCAGCTCTCCGGAGTAGAGCTCGAGATCGATTCCGCGAAGCGCTTGTACTTCGATCTGCCCCATCTTGTAGATCTTCGTCAGACCGCGGGTCTGAAAAACCGGGGCGGCTTCGCTCGTTCTGGGTAAGACCGAGGCGGAAGGAGAGAGGAGGCTCTCCGGGACCGAGCCGGGTGACTTGGGTACGAGGGAAATTCCCCTGCCGGCCGGAATCGTCCCTCGAACGGCCGGGGTCATCTCGCGCAGGCCCCGCAGCCCGCTATCGCCCTGCGGGCGGAGTGAGGAGCATCGGCCAGCACCCCTCACGGACGAGCTTCCGGCTGACGCTCCCCAACATTAGGCGGGTGATGAGATGGTGTCGTTGACTCGCAATCACGATCAGATCGGGCACGATCTGCGACGCCGCAGCCATAAGCTGGGGCCCCGCCTCGCCGGTTCGGCTGACTGTTTCAACCCGAATCGATTTGCCTTTGCTGATCTCCTCGGAGAGGTGAAGGAAGGCATGCTCGATTCCCTCGCGTTGGACCAGGGCCGCGCCCTCGTCCCCTTCCTCGACGATCGGCCACGGAAGACTCGCGTGCACGAGCAGCACGCAACCGCCCGGCTCAGCCAGGTTTGCGGCGACGTGAGCAGCTTCGCGACTGGCGTCCCCAAAGTCGGTGGCGACCATTATTCTCCTCGGCAAGCCGGTCAACGCCGGTCGAACGCCAAGCACCGGCACTGCTGCTCTGCCCATGACGCGCGTGGCCGTGTTTTCACCGATAGCCTGCTCGAACGCGCCGTGTTGGTGGATACCCATCACGATCAGCTCGCTGTGCTGGGTTTCCGCCGCTTCGGCAATGCAAATAGCGGCATCTCCAACGACACTGGTGATCGGCCAGTCCTGATCTGTGCCGGTCGCCCCCGCAATCAGAGCTTGCAAGGAGCGACGGCGATGGTAATGGAAATCCGCTCCGACCGTCGTCTCCGTATGAGACTCGATCGAGTCCGGGATCCCGGGCGCCGGCACCAGGAGTTCGGTGGCACTGATGACGCTCGGTTTTGCCCCGCGGGCGGTCAGGGCATCGGCGACGCGAATTGCAGTTCGAGCATTGTCGTCGTTTTCAATCGCCAGCAGGAGCTTGAATGACGTGCCGGGCCGGAACAGTTCGCGAAATCCGCTCGCCGGCGCGGTAGATCTTGATTCCCAAGCTGGAGTTTGAGCCGTCTTGGTTGTAACAACTCGCTCCCGCTTCTTCGGCTCCGCCGTGGGCGCAGCAGCTTGGGTCGCTACACCGGGAGTGTCCTTGCGATCCAGCCACGGCGCACCTGGGAACGGATGCGCATCGGCCCACGGTAAAACGGCGCTGTGGATGTGCCGCACAGATTCGGTGCCGGGTGGTCCGGTCTCTTCTGTGTGGCGCGGCACACAGACATTTCCGTGGAGCTCCTCGAGGATCTCGTCCTCAGCTAGCTCGCCCGGAGTACGGTGCCCGTGTCGCGGATGGCTGTCATCGTAGTATCCCATGAGCGCAAAGTGCCACGATCAAGGCATTCCGTCCGTCGGCGATACACTGGTCTTTTGTGAGAGTTTTCCTCACGCAGAATCTTCCCAGGTGCCTGGCACCGGCGAGGCATCTCGATCCCAAGGCATCGGGCAAACGCTTACAGCCTACCGGGCGTCCCCGGACCATCAAAACGAGTATTCCTTACAGACGCGCTGCGCGGTGCGATGCACTGTTCGTTCATGACAACCACTCTGACTCCCCGGCCCGTTGTTCAGTCCGCGCCGCCGGGCACGAACTCTGTCGAACGCTCGACCGATCTGATCGTCGCATTTGCAAATGCGCGGCGCTCCGATGTTCCAAGGCTCGGCGGCAAGGGCGCCAACTTGGGCGAGATGACGGCCGCGGGGCTGCCTGTGCCTCCCGGATTCATTCTCAGCATAGAAGCGTACCGTCACTTCTACGACAGCAACGAGCTCGGCCTTAGGATCGCCACACTGCTCAAGGACATCGACCCGGACGATCCGGTGGCACTCGAGCGCAGCGCGAGCGCTCTACGACAATTGATCCTCAGCGGGACCGTGCCAGACGCGTTACGCGACGCGATCGAGAGCGCGTACGACGCTTTGACGAAGGATGAGGCGTCATCCAGACGAGTTGCCGTGCGCTCCTCGGCAACGGCCGAAGACACCGTGCAGTTCTCGTTCGCCGGCATGTTCGAGAGTTTTCTGAATGTTTCCGGCAAACAGCAACTCATCGAGAGCGTAAAAGCGTGCTGGGCATCGACTTTCGGCGCGCGTGTGCTCTTCTATCGGATCAAGCAGGGTTTGCCGCTCGAGATGCCGGTTGCCGTCGTCGTGCAGAGGATGATCAACTCGGACAAGTCTGGCGTCATATTCACATCCGACCCGGCGACCCGCGACCCTTCACGGATCGTAATCGAAGCGGCATGGGGACTTGGCGAGACCGTCGTACAGGGAGCGGTGACGCCGGACCGCCACGTGCTCGACAAACAGTCGCTCTCGGCGATCATAACCGAGATCGCGCAGAAGGAGTTCCTACTCACCTGGGACGACGCCAGGCAATCGACCGTTCGCCTCGATC
>JADGQU010000224.1 GCA_017881545.1 Gemmatimonadaceae bacterium | reverse complement strand
GCCTTCCGGTAACAGTACGCGCACAGGCGTGCAACGGACCAACGGGAGTGTGTGAGCTTGTCAATCGCTTCCTCGACGCCTTCAATGCGCGGGACTTCGAAACCTTTCGCGGTACCTTCGCGGACGATATCACCTTCTTCGTCGACCGTCCCTTTCCGCCGCAGCGGCTAAATGGCAGGATCGCGGCAGAAGGGGTGTTCAAGCAGGGCTTCGCCGCCTTCCATCCTCCCGCTGGAGGAGTCGTGCCGCCGCTTCCGCCGCCACTCGTTCCCATCGATCTGCAAGTGCAAGCCTTCGGTGATGTCGCCGTAGTATCGTTCGTCGTTCGCCGCCCCACCGAAGTGGCGCGCCGCACACTTGTGCTATACCGTGGTCCAGTCGGCTGGCGCGTGGTGCACATCCACGCATCCTCGGCCGATGTGGCGAAGGAGTAGGCGGGCATGTACGCGCCAAGTCGCGCCCTGACGAATCGTTGCACTTGACGAGCATCTGGCGAATGGGGGTGGTGTTGACGAGCAGCGTTCTCGTCACATTCGCTTTGCCCCTGCTGTTGCCCTTTCCGCAAAGGGAGGAGGGGCTCACCCTCTGTTATCCAGTCGTCGGACCCGTCCAGCGCTTCAACGCCGATCTGTCCGTTTCGGCGCTCGCACGTACCCGCGCCCACGAAGCCACCCACGCGACTCAGTGCCGCCGGGACGGCGCGATCTGGCACTTCGTCCGCGATGTCATTCCCGGCCAGCGGCTCGCGGCGGAAGCCGAAGCCTACTGTGCGGAAGCAAACTTCGGCGTTGCGAAAGGAGGTCGGGCCCGGTTCGAGTATGCGCGAATACAGGACGAGCTTCGTGAAATGGCGTGGTTCCGTCGTCTCTCGAGCGATGTACTCAACGATTCACTTGCGTCTCAATGTCCCATGATTGCCGTTGCGGCGGCCCGCGAAGAGGCCGACTGGCAGGCACGCCGCAATGGTGATAGTGTGCTTGCAGCTAAACCAAGGCGTTAGATCGCCACGACTTTCCGAGAGGCTACGTCGCTACAATGGCCAATGTACTCGCCGTCGCAGGTCCGAATTCGAAGTACCAGATATCAGGCTCGCGGCCGGCGGGGTTTTGGGCCGGTCTCTGGCATGGCCTCATTTGCCCCATCACGTTCCTCATCAGCCTGTTCAATCCCGGCGTGCGGATCTACGAAGTTCACAATCGGGGTCGGCTCTATGATTTCGGCTTCCTGCTTGGCGCGTCGAGCACTCTTGGCGGGAGCGGGTCGCAGGCGCGATGACTGCGACAGGCACGGTGCGGAATTGCGCGCCGCCGGGCGTGCTCGCGCTCTTGCTCGTACTACAGGTGGCCACGCTCTCGGCGCAGAGCACGGCGAACACTGTCTACGATCGCGTGATTCTCGGCGGACACGTGATGGATCCCGACTCCAAGCTCGATGCGGTCCGCAATATCGGGCTCCAGGACGGACGAATCGCCGTCATCACGACGCAAGCCGTACGCGGCCGGGACACGATCGACGCGCGCGGCTTCGTCGTCGCCCCTGGCTTCATCGACATTCACGCCCACGGACAGACGCCCGAGACGTATCGGTTCTATTCGCTGGACGGCGTGACGACAGCGCTCGAGCTCGAGCTCGGCACGTCGGATGTCGAGGCATGGTACCGGGAGCGAAGTGCCGGCGAGCGAATCAACTACGGCGTCAGCATCGGCCACATCAAAGTCAGGATGTTGGTGATGCACGATTCCGGCACCTGGATGCCGGTGAGCGATGGAGCCTATCGCGCGGCGACGCCGGCGCAGATTGGCGAGATCGCCAAGCGAATTGAGATCGGTCTCCGTGAGGGAGCGGTCGACATCGGCGCTGGCTTTCCATACACGCCGGCGGCCACGCGCGAGGAGCTGTTGACCGTGTTCCGCGTCGCCGGAATAACGAAGACACCAGTACATGTGCACATCACTCCAAGCGTCGCTGGCCTCAAAGAGGCGCTTTCGCTCGCCAGCGAAACCGATGCTCCGCTGCACGTGGTGCACATCAATAGCGCCGGCCTCGCCGAAACGCCCGTGATGCTCGCGATGATAAGTGATGCGCGATCGCACGGACATGACGTGACGACGGAGGCGTATCCTTATGCGGCCGGAATGACGGAGATTCAGTCCGCGACCATACAGGACATTTATAAATCCGCTCCCGATGCGCGCCTGGCCGAGCTGGAGTGGCCGCGCACCGGCGAGCGGTTGAATCGCGAGAGCTTTGAGCGGTATAGCCGGATCGGCGGGCCGGTGGTGGTTCACACCAACACCGAGCAGATGGTTGCCGTGGCGATCAACAGCCCACTCACCATCATTGCGAGCGACGCATACTGGCAGAACGGCACGGGGCATCCGCGGACAACGGGAACTTTCTCGAAGGTGCTTGGCCGCTACGTGCGCGAGGCCCACTCACTCTCATTGATGGAAGCAATCAGCAAAATGACGCTCATGCCGGCGCAGCGACTCGAGGCGCGGGTGCCGGCGATGCGGCAGAAGGGGCGCCTGCGTGTTGGCGCAGACGCGGATATTACGATCTTTGACGCAGCGACGGTGGTGGATCGCTCGACGTACCGAGAGCCGTCGCTATCGCCTGTTGGGATTCAGCACGTGATCGTGAACGGTGTGTCAGTGGTCGCGAACGCGCAGGCAGTCGAGGGCGTCGCGCCCGGGAAGGCGGTGCGGGCACCAATTCACCCTCACTGACCGCCGCGATTACCTCGGCACGCTTTCGAAGGTTGCCGTCAACAAGCCAAACAGGAATCCATCGGTCTTCGCATCTGGATTCCTGAAGACCAGATACACGTCGTGCATTCCTGACGTCGGCCGTAAAGGCGTACGAAGTTGCGACGGGGGCGTGGCTGGGTCGGTGGTTGGTCGTATCATCTCGCTCTCGCCCAGCAAAGCGCCGGTCGGAGAATCGAGGTGCACTTCGATCTTGCCGCCCTTCGCCTGGTATTGAACCGGCGCCACCGCGACAAATACGACCGCGCCAAGGCCCGTCAGGTCGATCTGCTTCAACGCTGCGGACGCTCCCGACCGACTCACGACGGTGATCTCGACCGGCAGCTCCGGCACGCTCTGCTTCGACACTCCCTCCGAGAGCTCCCCGCTCGCGACCACCACGCTCGGCGAGCGAAGGACGATCGTCTTCCCCTTCGTGATCGCGGGCATCCCGTTCGCGCCGCGGTCGGTGTACGATGCACGCAGCATCAGTACGCCTACTGGCGAGTCACCCGACCCGGCTGGAGGGAGATACGCGCCTCGGTCCGGGAGTGACAGCGCGCTTGTCTTCGGGTCGTTGAGGCTCATGATATAAGCGACCATTGTTGATATCTGCTCGTTGGTGAGCTGTGGGTGCGCGGCCATCGCCACGTTGCCCCATACACCGGATCCACCTTCGCGGATTTTCCGGACGAGGCCCGCGGTTGCCCTCCTGTTGTCGTGATACTTCGCCGCGACATCCACGTACGCGGGACCGATGGACTTCTTGTTCCACTGGTGGCAGGAGAGGCAGTCATTTCCTTCGATCAGGCTCCTCCCAGTCGCGATTCCGCTCGACGCGGACCCGTCCTTCAGATACTGCGCGCTTACACCCACTCGGGCCGCCGGAATGGTCCCGCTTCGCAGCGAGCCGTCCTCTCGATCCGTCACGCGCGCCGCATAGCGTACCGGAATGTTGGGGAAGAAGAACGACCGGTTGCTGCCGACGAGAGCGATATCAACGTTGGGCGGCTGATTGCCGGCCACGATCTGCACGTCCGCAGTGGAGTGCGCGCCCTGAGCGTCGGTCACCGTGAGCGACGCCGTGTACGTACCCGGCCGAGTGAAGGTGAACGACGGGTTGGGTTCGTTCAGTCTCTGCAACACGGCACCGCCTTTCCGCGAGATTGTCCACACGTATCGCAGCGAATCCTCATCGAGGTCCATGGTGCCCGCCGAGGAAAGCTTCACTCGCATCGGCAGCGCGCCGGCCGGCTGATCGACTGCGACTGCGACGATCGGCTTTCGATTGCCTGCGTTGTACTCGATGCGGACGAGGCGAGCGTCGTCGTTGCCCTGGAACCAGGTCGTACCGTACTCAAGTACATACAGATCTCCGCTCGGCGCGAACTCCATCTCGATCGGAGCGCTGAATTTCGCGTTCGGCATGAAGTGCTCAATGGAGACGAGGTCTCCCTTCGCGTCCATGGTCACTGCCATGATCCAGTGCCGCATGAATTCGTAGATGAAAAGCTTGCCGTCGTAGTACTGCGGAAATGGTCTGGCCGCGCCGCGGAAATCGTCAAGGTGAAAAACAGGACCCGCCGCCGAGGCTCGGCCGCCGGCACCGACGATCGGGAAATCGGGCGATGCCGCGTACGGATACCAGATGTACGCGCCGCGCGCGGGTGGCAGCTCGTTCAGGCCCGTGTTGTTGGGTGAGCGGTTGACGGGATGCGCTGGATCGAACCGCTCTCCCGGGATCACCGTTACTGAATCCGAGAACGTAGTTCTATAGTACGCCTGGTTGTTTCCCACGAAGTACGGCCAGCCATAGTTGCCGGCGGTCCGCGCCTGATTGATCTCGTCATAGCCGCGAGGGCCGCGTCCGACGGAGTCTACGTTCGCATCGGGACCGACGTCGCCCCAGTAGAGGAATCCGGTGTGTGAGTCCACCGAGATCCGATAGGGATTGCGGTGGCCCATCGTGTAAATCTCCGGTCGCGTCTTCGCCGTTCCCTTGGGAAAGAGGTTCCCGTCGGGGATCGTGTAAGTACCATCGGGCTCGGGATGGATGCGGATTATCTTGCCGCGCAGGTCGTTCGTGTTCCCGGAGGATTTCTGCGCGTCCCATGGCATACGCCCTGGCCGCTCGTCGACGGGTGCGTAGCCGGATGCGAACGGGTTCGAGTTGTCGCCGGTGGAGACGTAGAGATTGCCTTTGCCATCAAAGGCGATGGAGCCGCCGGTGTGACAGCACTTCAGGCGTTGAGTTCCCACCTCTAGCAGAATCTTCCGCGAAGCGAGGTCGAGCGAGTCTCCC
>JADGQU010000033.1 GCA_017881545.1 Gemmatimonadaceae bacterium | reverse complement strand
GATCGCGGCGACCTCGGTCAGTCCGGCCCAGATATAGGCCAGCACGATGACCACGAGTGCGGGCAGATGGAGCAGCAGGATGAGCCAGGGATCGCCCAGCCGGTCGGCCAATCGGACCCGACCCATCAGGTAACCAAGGGCCGCTCCCACCGTCATCGCCAGGACGTGGTTGAGCGTGACGCCGTACTTGAGGCAATGCGGACCTCCCGCATTCTCGGCGACGTTGCCGCCGATGGTGCACGCCGCTTCGCTGGAGGGATCCGGAGCGTAAAGAAGGCCGTACTGCGCGACGTGCTTGTTGAGCCTGAGGTTCACGACGCCGGGCTCGACGGTCGCGCGGCGGTTCTCGACATCGAGCGAGATGATCTGCTTGAGACGATGGAGCCCGATGACGACGATGTCGTCGGCGAGCGCTCCGCCGGACAACCCGGTACCTGCGCCTCGTGGGACGAATGGGAGTCCTTCATCGGCCAGCAGCCTCACGACTGCAACGGTCTCTTCCCGAGTTCCCGGAAAAACCGCGAGCCTGGGCTGGCGCCTGTATCCGGGCAATCCATCGGAGTTGTAGACCAGCAGCTCGCTCGGGCGGCTCAGCACATGGCGATCGCCCACGATCTCGGCGAGACGATCCGCGACCGTGGACCGCGCCGGCGGGGCATGAGCCCGAGTCGGGGCCGGAGGCGGCTGGGTCATCCGTGGAATTTAGCTATTCATCCACCTCGGGCGGGGCGGTGACGATGTGAAACGCATCACGCTCGATCCTGTAATCGAGTGGAGTCCGCATTTCCTTGAGCTCGCCATCCAGACCGATCAAGGTGTGTGACCTCGTGAGCTCGATGCGACAGCTCTCGACGAGAAAATCGTCGAACTCGGGGAGCTTTTCTGCTTCCTTCGTGCCCTTGGCAATTCCAGCGAGTGCGACGCCGAACAAACGCGCCCGCCTGCGGCCCTGGACGACCATGACGTGAAGCCCCCGCCTTCCGTTCTTCACCCGGTTGCCGAGTATGGGCAGCTTGAGCTCCCGCTCGCCCACGCCGATGAAGACCATTGACGAACGGTAGACCTTCTTCTCGCCTTCCACTTCGAGCGTCACCGCAAAACTGCGGAGCATCACCCAGGTTCTCATGAGGGCAAAGAAACTCGCGATCCTATAGCCGAGGTGTTTCTCGAATCGCTCGCGAACGCGGACGAAGGTGACGTACGCGCCAAGCGAGCTCGTGTTCAGAAACAGGCTGTCGTTGACGTATCCGATATCGGCGCCGACGACAATGCCCTCAGCCGCGACCGTGGCTGCTTTGCCGAGGTCGGCAGGAATGTTGTGATCCTTGGCGAAGTGGTTGAGAGTTCCGCCCGGGAGGATTGCCAGCTCGATGTCTTTTTTGGCGACGAGCGATGCGGCGGTGGCGATCGTGCCGTCACCGCCGGCGACGACGATGCGCCTCGCTCCGCCATCGATTTCCTGCTTGAGGCGCGTCTCTAGCTCGCCAGGCTGAACCATCTCGAAATCGAGCCCAGCCTCCGTGAGGGCTTCACGTGCCGCTTCAGCGCTTCCGCCTGCGGCATTGACAAAGGCCTTGAGCTTCGAGCCGCGCGTACCTGCGGGCGCGGTTGATGTCGGTGCCATCGGGAGAAGGGCCTTGAGGAAGGGAGGAGGGGAGGAGGCGAGCCAACGAGTGCGCGACCACCTCCTATACAAGAAAGACGCCGACCAATCCCGGCCGGCGTCTTTTCTGTTCGTTAGTCAGGTCCGATTCGCGCTGCTACAGCGGTCTAGCTCCAGAATCCCGCGAGGGCCGAACCATCCGGCGACTCACGGAGCTTTTCGAAGGCGCGCTCACGAATCTGTCTGATCCGCTCGCGGGTGACGCCCATCAGAGCACCGATCTTCTCGAGCGTCATCGCATCTGAGCCCTGCTCGAGGCCGTAGTAGAGGTGAAGGATCTTTCGCTCGCGCGGGGTGAGGTACTTCCGGAACACCCGATCGATGAACTCGCGCATCAGATGGAAGTCTGTGACATCCTCGATCTCAGCCCCATCAACTCCGGCGAAGCGCTCGCCGAGCGTGCAGGCCTCGCGATCCGATCGATCGATCGGGGCGTCGAGCGAGATCTCCGTCGCCGACATCTGCTTGGCGGAACGCACCGCGTCGGGTGTCTCTTCGAGCAGGCGTCCAATTTCGTTATCGGTGGGATCGCGCTTGAGGACCTGCGAGAGAACGGTCTGAGCACGTGCCAGCTTGATGAGCTGCGAATTCTGGTTGAGCGGAATTCGAACGCTTCGTGTTTGTTCAGCCAACGCCTTCAATACTGCCTGGCGGACCCACCACACGGCGTAGGAGATGAACTTGACGCCTTGATCGGGATCGAACTTTCTCACTGCCTTGAGCAGACCTTCATTGCCTATCGCGACGAGCTCGCCAAGGTCGAGACCGTGGCCCTGGTACTTCTTCACGTACGAGATTACGAATCGAAGATTGGCGGTGACCAGCCGCTCTGCTGCTTTCTCGTCACCGGCTTGTGCACGGCGGGCGAGGCGACGCTCTTCTTCAGCGTCGGTGATCAGTGGAAGCTTTTGAATGTCCTGGAGGTACTGGTCGAACGCGGTAGAGGGGGAGGAACGGAAGAAGCCTTTCGATCTACTCTCGCCCGTTGTCTGCATAAGCCCCTTGGTAGCGACATTACCGACCGACGCGCCTGGTTGACGCGCCCCCGGCATGCTGTTGGAGGCGCACGTTAACTAGGGGCGCACTCAACCGTCAACAGCCATGTTTCATGCCACTCTCAGGCTTGCGGATCTTTGGGCTTTGTTCGGGTTGTGGCGCTCACAATGCCGATTCCGATCAGTACAACGGCCCCAACGGTGACCCAAATGGTCGGGACACCGACAAGAACGGCGCCGATCGCAAGACCAATGATGAGGACGATGAATCCGATCAGGTAGGTGCTGAATGAGGACATTGAGCGCTCTCGGGTTTAAGGAATTTCGCGACTCAATCGAGCAATTGTAGGGCCAGTTGGCGCTCTGAAAAGTCGCTACCGAGCGACTGGAATCGTCGAGCTCCCGAGAGAGGCGAGCTAGCGCTTTGCGAGTCCGTCCCAGCGGGTGGGCACGAGTGCCTCATTCGGGACCTGCTCTATTTCGCGCGCTACTAGTACCGCGCTACCCCAGTGACGCCCGAAGCGCGCTGCCTCTTTGCAGTCGGGATTCCAGATGTCGAGCGTCGCGCCGAGCACGTTGCCGCCGGTGTCGTCCACGAGGTAGCGGCCGAGGTATTCTTCGCCGAGGAAGACTTCGACGTAGCGCGCGAGCGGGAAGATGCGTGGGTCGGCGGCGACGATTCCATGGCGAGTCAGGCGTCCACGACGCGTTTCACCCTGCACGCAATACTGGGTGAGGGACACCGGAATGGTGACTCCGTTCTGGGCGCGAGTGAACTTCCCCGGTATGAGCGGGATGATTCCCTTCTTCATCCTGATCGCTTCGTGAGCGGTAGCGCGGATGATCCTCGCGTTTGACGGAAATATGTCGACGCCATTGGCGATGGGCCTGGTCACGGTCGTCGTAGCCTTCGCGACTCTCGCCGCCGTGGACGGAAGCGACTTTGCGATCTCGGACACGGTTTCCGCGAGCGGACCACCGAGCCTCCCGGCGGCTTCGTGAATGCTTTCGATGTCCGCTAGTGCGTCGGGCTCGAGCTGCGGTCCCTTGCGAGCTGGAATCTCGATTCCGGCCGCGACGGGAGCGATTGAGGGAAGGGCGATCGCTCCCGTTCCGATGAGTGCGACGGCGAGGGTTACGGCGACGAGCGTGCGAACGAGCTCGACCCGCGGTTGGCGGGACGGGCGGTCGTTAGCCGCCCCTGGTGCAAGGGCAGGCCGAGAGATTCTGCGAATTTTCATGCGAGCACCTCCCGAAGTTGATCGTCACTGACTGGAACCGTCCATCCCGTCTCTGCCCCGGCCATCGCTCCAACGCGAAGGGGTAGGGCGAACCTCGTCCTGCCTGACACTCCCTTCTTATCCGACTTCATCGCCTCGATGACCGCGTCCGGCTCAAAGCCGGGTGGGAGGTCGGTCGGGAGTCCGGCGGACTGCAGCGCCTTGATGATCATGGCCGCCGTTCCGCTCCTGGCTACGCCGATTCGTTCGGCGAGCCTGCTCTCCAGTGCCATCCCGATTGCGACAGCCTCACCATGTAGCAGTGAGTAGCCGCTAACCAGCTCGATGGCGTGGCCAATCGTGTGGCCAAAATTGAGAGTTTTTCGAAGGCCTTCCTCCCGTTCATCACGTGAGACAATGTCGGCCTTTATCTCTACGCTACGGACGATGAGCGAGAGCATCCTGTCACTCGCCGAACCGCCCGCCGACAGCATCTCTGGAGCATTGCTGGCGACCTCACGAAGATAAACGTCGTCCGCGATTACGCCATGCTTGAAAATCTCTGCAAATCCTGCACGCATTTCTCTAAGTGGAAGCGTGGCAAGGAGTTGCGGGTCAACAAGCACAGCAGTAGGAGGGTGGAAAGCGCCCACCAGATTCTTCCCCGCTGGGGTATCCACCGCGGTTTTCCCACCGATCGAGGCATCGACCATGGCGACCAAAGTCGTGGGAATCTGGACCACCGGGATGCCGCGCATGAAGGTCGCGGCGACGAACCCGGCGAGATCGCCTACGACCCCGCCTCCGAGCGCAATTACAGCCGAATCTCGCCCATACCTTTTGGCGAGCATTTGGTCGGTGAGTCGGGACCAGGTTTCGCGGGTTTTGTTCGACTCGCCGGCGGGGATCGTGAGGGTGTCGGAGCGATCCTTTTCGAGCTGACCCCGGACCTTTTCCGCGTACAACGGACCGACGTTGGAATCGGTGATTATTGCGTACCGATGGGCGGGCGCTAGCTCGCGCGCGACGGATCCGGCCGCGGCCAGGAGTCCTTGGCCAATCCGGATTGAGGTGGTGCCCAAAAGGATCTCGCGTGGCACTACCAGGTTACTTCACCCGCGCCAGAGCGCACGTTCGCGACGCGCGCGAGCACAAAAAGGAGATCCGACAGCCTGTTCAAGTAGATGACTACGAGGGATGGGATCTCGACCTCCTTCTGGAGGTGCACGACCCTCCGCTCGGCTCGCCGGCAAACCGTTCGGGCGACGTGAAGCGTAGCTCCCTTGAGACTTCCGCCGGGAATGATGAACGCCTTGAGGGGCTCCAGCTCCTTCTCGCAGTCGTCGATCGCGCGCTCCAGGTCCTTGATCCGCCGGTCGTCGATGTTCGCTTTGCTCAGATGGCTGTGCATTTTCTCCAGGTCCGGCGTCGCGAGCAGGGCGCCGATGCTGAAGAGATCGCGCTGCATCGGGACCAGGACTTCGTCGATGCGCGGTAGCGGTTCGACTGCGCGCGCCATCCCGATGACGGCATTCAGCTCGTCGACGTCGCCGTAGGCTTCGACGCGCGGGTCGTCCTTCTGGACCCGGCCGCCGCCGAACAGGCCGGTGTCTCCTGCGTCCCCGGTCTTCGTATAAATCTTCATCGGCTGGAATCTACGGAACTGCGAACTGAAGACTACCTTCAGTTGTAGTTTCAAAGTCCGATCTCAACGGAGAGACCGTTTGGAAGATGAAGAAGACGTGCCGGACCAGGAATTTCCGCTCGGCGACGGAACTGCCGAGACGGAGGCGACGGTTTATTGTCCGTACTGCAACGAGACGATCGAGATCGTCATCGATCCGGGCGGTGGATCAGCGCAGGAATACGTCGAGGACTGCGAGGTTTGCTGCCAGCCCTGGAGCGTGAGTGTGCAGTACAAAGAAGACGGCACCGCCCAAGTCAGCGTCGAGCCGCTGGACGAGTAGAGTTGCGCGCCGGGAGCTTGCCTCTCAGCGGGCCGTGTTACCTGGCGCCGCGCGCCGCCTTCCACTCCGGCTCGAGGATAGAATAGACCGCGAGGCTCTCGAAACGATCCCACTTGATCGCCCAGTCTCGCTCCACTCCCTCCTTCTGCATGCCGACCTTCTGCATGACCCGTCCCGAGGCAGGGTTGCGGAGGAAGTGGCGTGATTCGATTCGGTGAAGACCGAGCACTTCGAAGCCGAAATCGATGACGCGCTGGCTGGCCTCGGTCGCGTAACCGCGCTTCCAGCTGTGAACGGCGACCCAGTATCCGAGCTCGGCACGGCGATGCTCGGGCTTGATCATGAGACTGATCGCACCCGCCAGCCGGTGCGTCACGTTGTCGACGATCGCAAACGTCGCGTTGCTTCCCTCGTTCCAGGCCGGCGCATGGGCGGCAATCCACGCGGCCGCTCTGCCGTGCGGGTAGGGATGCGGAATGTTGAGCGTAGTGTCGGCGATCTCACGCATTCCGGCGAACCGCTCGACGTCGAACGCATCGTCGGCAACGAAGGGGCGAAGCGTGAGTCGCTTGGTGGTGAGTGTGGGCTGCTCACCCCTAGCGGGCTCGGCTACAGGCCGCGTCGTTCTGCCTCCTTTCTGGCACGGATCAGAGTCATGAGCATTCCGGCATCTCCCAGTCCGATTCCTCCCCAGAAGGCGAGTCTCGCATACCGTGGATCGCTGGTGCGGAACGACCAGAAAAGCAGAAACAGTCCGACGACAAACCAAACGAGATATTCGAAACCGTAGCGGAGATACAGCGCTGTCTTCTGGGATTTAGTCTCTTTTTCGAGCCTCTCGAGCTCGAGCGCGCGCTCCTCAATTGTCACCGCGGGGCGATTCCACAGACGGGGCGGAGCAGCCGAATCAGGCATTGAGGCTGAGATTCCCGGGGCTCCGTCGCGGCTCATTCGCGAAGTCTAGGGTGGGTGCCATAAAGTTGCCAGAAGGATCGGAGCGGGTGGGCGAGACTTCCCGCTACTATATATTTCGCGTCAGAGATGACCCACGAGATAACCGACATCACCGTCATCGGCGGCGGTCCAACCGGACTGTTCGCCTCTTTTTATACCGGAATGCGCGGCGCAACCGCGCGGATCGTCGATGCGCTGCCCCAGCTTGGCGGGCAGCTCACAGCGCTCTACCCCGAGAAGTACATCTTCGACGTCGGGGGATTCACCAAGATACTGGCTAAGGATCTCGTCAAAGCGTTAACCGAGCAGGCGGCGCAGTTCCCTTTCAAATCGCACCTCAACCAGAACGTCACCGCGCTCGAGCGGAATGACGATCATTTCGTTCTGGTCACGGAGACAGACCGCTTCCCGACGCGCGCGATCCTCATCGCCGCCGGGATCGGCGCCTTCTCACCGCGCCGTCTGCCGCAGGCATGCGCGGAGCCGTGGTACGGGCGTGGAATCTTCGATCGCGTGTCTGATCCGGAAGAATTCCGCGGCCAGAGCATCGTCATCATCGGGGGCGGCGACTCGGCGTTCGACTGGGCGCAGCAGCTGCGCGACCGCGCCAAAGCGGTGACGCTCGTCCATCGGAGCGACAAGTACCGCGCGCACGGAGCGACTATCGCCGACGTTCAGGCCGCGGCGACGTCGGGGGAGGGACGCACCACGTTGCTACCCTTTCACGAATTGCACGAAGTGCTGTCGCAGGGCGACAAGCTCACCGGCGTCACAGTGCGCGACGTCAAAGCAAAGACGACGCGTGACATCGAGGCCGATGTCGTCCTGCCCATGCTCGGCTTCCACAGCGACATCGGCGCGCTGGCTGAATGGGGGTTGAACTGCGAGAAGGACGAGATCGTCGTCAACAGCCTGATGGAGACTGGGCGGGTGGGGATTTACGCCGCCGGCGACATCACGACCTATCCCGGCAAGCTGAAGCTGATCGCGACGGGGTTCGGCGAAGCCGCCACAGCGGTGAACCAGGCCGTGCACTGGATCTATCCCGACAAGAAGGTGAATCCGGGACACAGCTCCAACATGGCGATCTTCGGCCAGAAGGACGACTAGGTCGGCTCGTCCAGGGCTGTGCTTCTGGCGAGGGTGGGAACCTTGGGCTCCTCCTTTGCGGCTCGAACGCAAAGGATCCAAGTGAGCATCGCGGTGCCGAGTGTCACGGCCATATCAGCGAGGTTGAAGGTCCAGAACCGGTGCGTGCCGATTCCGATGTCGATGAAGTCGACCACTCCGCGCGCGGAGCGGATGCGGTCGAGCAGATTGCCGACCGCGCCCCCGCAAATGAGCGCGATCGACGCGATCTGGAAACGGTCTGCGCGCGGAGTCTGCCGGTACATGTAGGCGAGGACGAAGAGCGTTCCGAAGGAAAGCAGTACGAACCACCAGCGGGACGAGGGCCCGAGCGAAAAGCTCATGGCGCCGTCGGGGTTGTACGCAAGCGTGAAGCGCAGCACATCGTCGATGATGTCGTGCGGAAAGTAGGGCGGAGACAGCGTGGCGACGGCGAATCGTTTGCTCGCGACATCAGCGAGGATGGTCGCGAGAAAGATCGTCCAGAATCTATTGGCTCGTTGCATGAATCTCTTTAGGGTGTTTCCCCCCTACGGCGCAGAGCACTAATGCGTTTCGCCGCGGGGCTGGGCCAGGGCTGTATAAGAGCATTATAGATTCCAGTACACCGAACTCCAAAGGAAAGGCGAAGAGGCAGAATGGCGCGAAAACCCGACAAACAAAGGACTCTGCTTCATTACCACCTCATCGGAATTGGTGGTACCGCCATGGCTTCGCTGGCAGGCTTGCTGAAGGCCGTGGGTCACACGGTCACCGGCTCGGATGAGAACGTATACCCGCCAATGTCGACGGGGCTCCAGCAGATGGGGATTTCATATGCTCAGGGGTATCGCGCCGCGAACCTCAAGCCGCGGCCCGACATTGTCATCGTGGGCAACGCGATCTCGCGCGGGAACCCGGAGTTGGAGGAGGTGCTGATCCAGAAGCTTCGCTACACCTCCGCCGCCGCTACCATAAAGGAGGAGTTCATCTGGGGCCATCACTCGATGGCGGTGGCCGGCACGCACGGGAAGACGACTACCACATCGCTGCTGGCGTGGGTGCTCGAGTCGGCAGGGCTCAATCCGAGCTTCCTGATCGGTGGAGTAGCCGAGAACTTCGGAACGTCGTTCAGACTGACGGATTCGGAGTACTTCGTGATAGAGGCTGACGAGTACGACAGCGCGTACTTCGACAAGGGCCCGAAGATGTGGCACTACCTGCCGGACACCGCGATCGTCAACAACATCGAGTTCGATCACGCCGACATCTATCGTGACGAAGAGGCGTACAAGTTCGCGTTTGCGCGCTTCATCAATCTCATTCCGAAGAACGGAGTGTTGATTGCGGGATGGGATTCGCCGATCGCGCGAGAGCTGGCGCCCAAGTCTTTCTCGCCGGTCGAATCGTTCGCCTATGGCGACGAGACGAAACCTCCGGCCGGCCAACCCCACTGGCACGCCCGCGGAGTTGAATTCAGCGAGACCGGCACCAAGTTTCGCGCGTTCCGATCGGACGAGGAGTGGGGAATGGTCGACACGCCGCTCGCTGGCGCGTTCAACGTCAGAAACGTCCTGGCAGTGCTCGCCGCGGCGGAGGCGGTGAACGCGGATCGAGACGGCGTGCGCGAAGGGCTACGCACTTTCGCCAGCGTGAAGCGGCGGATGGAGGTGCGCGGCGAGGTCCGTGGCGTCGTGGTGATCGACGACTTTGCGCACCATCCCACGGCGATTCGTGAGACGATCGACGCCATCAAGCAGAAGTACAGAGGCCGCCGGATCGTGGCGGTGTTTGAGCCGAGGAGCTACACGGCGCAGCGGCGGGAATTCCAGAATGACTACGTGAAGGCTTTTGCCGCCGCCGACGAGGTTGTTTTTGCGGCGCTCCATCGGCCTGATCGGTACACCAAAGAAACGGCTTTGGATCTGGATCAGTTGGTGCGCGACCTCGCGTCGTCGGGGAAAGGGGCGAAGGCGCTCAAGGATGCCGACGCCATCGTCAAGGATCTCGCGCCTCGGCTGAAGGAGCGGGATGTCGTTTTGATAATGTCGAACGGCGGGTTTGGGGGGATCCATCAGAAACTTCTTGATTCGTTGGCGCCTAAGGAGCCGGGCAAGAAATAGCTGACTCATTGCGGCCATTGGGAACTACGTCGGTAAGGAGAGGCTGCCACCTGCTGCCCGCTTAACGCTACCCGCTGCCTGCTGCAAACGTCCTGACAGCACAGGCGGATTCCGGGCACAAGCGTCTCGGATTCAAGGATTTTTCGCCTTTCCCCAGAACGCCACGCGATCGGTCTGCGCGTTGGCAGCAGATAGCAGGCAGCGTTCAGCGGGCAGCAGGCGGCAGTCTATCCTTGCGATGTAGTTCAATCGACCGCAGGAGCCTATCAGATCCGCTTCCGTGGATGAACGGGTGTCAATTTCGCGGAACCAGTTTTCGCGATGATTCCGAGTTTCGTCACCGTGTTCCAGTTGCGCCCCGTTCCGCGACCAAGGTGCTTCTCGATCATCGCGGTGGTCAGTTTTGAGCGGCCCTGTCCGTTCGGATAGAAGATGTAGGCCTGTTTACCCTTTGCCTTCACGATCTCGGGGCCTTTGATGTCCGCCTGGAGTGCGGCGACGTTTTCGGCGGCGGGCGCGGTCTTCAGGAAGAGCACCACCAGGTGGCCGGGATCGCGCTCGGCTTCCTTGCGGAAGGGATTCTGCCGGATCACCGTCTTCCACTCATCGGGCGTGCGCACGTAGAAATCGACTTCGAGCGAGAGGCGCTCGGCGGCTTCCGATTCCAGGAAGCGCTCGAGCTCGGCGCCCGTCCGCACGGTGCTCGTAAAAATGAGATTGCCGCTCTGGAGCAGAGACTTGGCATCCTGGAGGCCGACCTGCGCCAGGAAATCTCGCAAAACGGTCATGCCGATTTGCCGGTGGCCGCCGACGTTGATGCCGCGGAGAAGAGCGATGTGAGTTGTCAGGCGAGCGCGTCCACTGTGATTGACACGCCATAAAACTGGCGAGGGCCAGGAACGGACGCGAGCGGCCGAACCATCATCTCATCCCGAGCGCGCGGAGTGCTCTCGGTCGCGTTGGCCCGTTCCGCGTTTGGTGGTTCGGTACGGCCGCTCCCACTCACGCAGATGATCCAGCAGATAGTCGAGCGAGAAGATGTGGCGCGAGTTGTCGGCTTTGCGGCGGAAGACCACGCGTGACCAGCCGCGCATCCCGGTCGGCGTGTACCACTCGCCATCCATGTGGAGCTTGTCGCCTGAGATCGCTCTGATCAGAACTCTCTCGTACTGCGAGCGTGGAAGGACGCGCTCGGGAAACAGGTTGTCCCAGGTGCACAGCCGGCCGACGTCCTCGTAGCCGGGAGGACGGTCGTCGAGGTCGAGCAGCGACGGAGCGCGTCCTTTCATCACCGAGCCGATGAGGCGAAGAGTAAACGGATCCGAGTAGCGACGAATGTGGGGCCAGAAGTGCTTGGTGATCAGGCCCGCCATTTGTCGCAGAGTCAGGAAGCGTCCATCGGTTGTCGGCCACCTATCCTCGTCGATGTCGCAGGTGAAAGGATTCTCCGGGTAGCAATCGTACCGCGCCAGCCATCCTTTACGGGTGGTGTGCGGCATCGGGCGGAATCCATTGATGATCGGGATATCCGTCTCATCCAGCGCGCCGATCTCGTAGCTCGGCCAGCGCATCACCTCGCGCACAATTCCCACGATCAGGGTCGCCGTCGCGATCATGAGCGGCGCGTCGGGAGTGAAATCGGCGGTAATCTCGATGCGGTCGCCGCGCGGCCGGACACCGATGCCGGTGGACCGTCGGTTTGCCGCGAGCAGCATAACTGGAACGGGAAGGATGTGCGCCAGCAAGTACGCGAGCTGGTCGACGGTTCTGTTCTGGCCCTGCTCCTCCGGTGGTAGCTCGAAGGAGATGTTGTAGTGGGTGCTGAAGCCGGCGAGCTGAACATCACTGTCGTGCGCCTGCTCCCACGCGTCGAGCTCCTGGCGGACAAAAAGAATTGCTTCCCAGAGAGACCGTCCGGCGCGCGCGGCGCAGCCACGCTCGATCTCGATGACTGGAGTGGCGACCTCGATGACGCCGGTGTCGAAATAGACCGCGCCGCCGGTGGGCAGATGATAAGACCTGCCCTTCCGGTGCATCATCTTCTCACGGATGAACCTGCGCGGGCTGCCGAAGGTGTCCTCCGGCTGCACCTGCACGCCATCGATGATCACGGCGAATTCGGCTTCCATGCCGATCGCCGCGAGGTGGATCCTCTCGCGAGTGGATGATTTGTTCTCCGGCCCTTTTTTCTTCTTCAGCGTCATTCTCTTCGTTTAACCAGGATTCTTCTATTGAACAGGATTCTTCGATTTTCGTCAGTTTCTGCTTCAAACAGGTCGTCAACTTTTCACGTCCCGAGGCACCGACAACACATAGCCAAGGTCGAGGTGGAGGTGGTCTTCGGCGAACCCGGTCGGCGCTCCATAAGGGCGCGTCCAGATGCCCGGCAACGTCTGACGTGCGATCAGGCTGAAACGCTCAATCGCGCTCCGGTTGTCGAGGTAGGTGTCGCCAATCTTGTAGATGTTGGCGGCGGTCCCCCAGGCATGCGGAGTTGCGTCCTTGGAGAAGCGGTGAGAGGGCGATCGGTAGCCCCCATTCGCGGAGATATGGACCAGCGTCCCGACTGCATCCCGAAACCTCTCCAGGCACACTGCCAACAGGGTTATAGCGCACGGAACGTACCGGGGGAAAGTTCTCAGAGGCTGGGCCTCCCGTACGTCGACCTGGATGAACTCCCAGAGCAGGAAATTCGAGGCCAACTCGATTTTCATGGCCGAATCCCAGGACGGGACCTCATAGAAATAGCGGGGAAGCTGGCGCGGAAACCCGGTTGCGTCCTTCCACTCCTCCCCGGGCCTGAGCGCCTTTCGATACTCAGCCGGGAGGGTAAGCCCGTCAACGACCCGAAGCGGGAAAGTCGGGGCCTCATTCATCCCCGGAGTCTCGGCGAAACCGACAGGCTCGCTCATTTATCCACCGGTCTTTGGGTGAGGTCCTCGTATATGGTATGCGAGATCGCCGCGATGGTTCGTGACCGTCCCGTTGCAGTAGGGTCCCACTCGGTAAGAATCACGAGCACGTAAGGCTTCCGTTTGGGCAGATAGACCACTCCCGCATCGTGCGCAACGGTCGAGATCTCGCCCGTCTTGTGAGCGACCCGTGTGCCCTTCGGCAGCCGGGCGGGAATACCCTGGTTGAATTCCTGGCCATGCAGGATGTCCATCATCCGCCGCGACAGTGCCGGCGAAAATGCCTTTCCTTCCGACAGCATGACGAGAATTCTGAGCAGCCCATCGGCGGTCACCATGTTGCTGATGCCTTTCTCGAACGCCAGCTCGTCCTCGACACCGCGCCTGAGCTCGATTCCCTGAT
>JADGQU010000223.1 GCA_017881545.1 Gemmatimonadaceae bacterium | reverse complement strand
TCGAGCTCATGCGCCGCGTACTCGGCTGATGCTCGTCATCGCCCATCGCGGCGCTTCCGGGGAGCAGCCCGAGAACACGCTGCCGGCGTTCGAGCGGGCGATCGAGCTCGGCGCGGACTTCGTCGAGCTCGACGTGCACGCGGACACCGCGGGAACGCTCGTCGTCACGCACGACGCTCCAAAGCGCGGCGGCGTCTACCCGACGCTCGAGGAGGCGCTCGACCTCTGCCACGGCCGCATCGGTGTGATGGTCGAGCTGAAGACGCCGCGACGCTATCGACGTCACCGCGTCGTCGAGCGCACGGTGCGCCTGCTGAGCGACGCGGATGTCCTCATCTGCTTCCAGCGGTCGCCACTCGAGGAGGCGCGTGCGCTGCGCCCGCGCCTGCGCACCTGCCAGCACGTCGGCTACGGCGTCTCGATCCGGGGCGCGCGCGACGCCTGGGCTGCCGGCTTCTCGGACAGCCGCGTCACGCCGCGCGGGCTCGCCGCCGCGCATGCCGTCGGTCTCGTCTCGCTCGTCTACACGGTGAACGAGCCTGCGCGGATGCGCGCGCTCGACGAAGCCGGCGTCGCCGGGATCTTCACCGACCGGCCTGACCTGGCTCTTCCGCTATTTCGAACCCCTCGTCGCTGAGCTCGAGCACGCGCGCGTCGGTGACCGGCAGCGCGGCCGTGACCTTCATTCCGATCGGCAGCGTCGCAGCCTTCGCCGTGGACACGTCGGCGATCAGATCCGCGCCGGGCCCGACGACCTTCAGCCGCGTCACCGGCCCGAGGAACGTCTGCGCGATCACCTCGCCGGAGAGCGTGTTCGCCGGGTTCGAGCCGTTCTCCGGCGCGAGCTCGACCGTCTCCGGGCGGATCAGCACGAGTATGCGATCGCCCTTCGTGCGGCCGCGGGCGGCGTCGACGGTCAGCGTGACGCCGCCGTGCTCGACCGTGCCGCTGGTCGGATCGGAGACCGTCGCCTCGAGCCGGTTCATCGTGCCGATGAACTCCGCGACGAACGGCGTCGCCGGCCTGCTGTACATCTCCGCCGGCGGGCCGATCTGCTCGATGCGGCCGCGATACATGACCGCAACGTGGTCGGAGATAGCGAGCGCCTCCTCCTGGTCGTGGGTGACGTACAGCGTCGTGATGCCGAGCTCGAGCTGAATGCGCCGAATCTCCTCGCGCAGCTGCACGCGCACCTTTGCATCGAGCGCCGACAGCGGCTCGTCGAGCAGCAAGACGCGCGGCTCGATCGCGAGCGCACGCGCGAGCGCCACGCGCTGCTGCATGCCGCCGGAGAGCTGGTGCGGATAACGGTCGCCCGCGTGGCCGAGACCGACGAGCTCGAGCAGCTCCCCCACTCGTCCCGAGCGCTCGCCCTTGCCCTTGCGGCGGATCTTGAGGCCGAACTCGACGTTCTGCGCCGCGGTCATGTTCGGGAACAGCGAGTACGCCTGGAACACCATCCCCATGTCGCGCTTGCTCGGCGCGACGTTCGTGATGTCCTTGCCGTCGATGACGATGCGACCCTCGTCGGGCCGGTCGAAGCCCGCCACGAGGCGCAGCGCCGTCGTCTTGCCGCAGCCGGACGGGCCGAGGAGCGAGAGGAACTCGCCCTGGCCGAGCTGGACTTCGATTCCGTCCAGCGCCCTGACGCCGCCGGCGAACTCCCGCTGCAGGTTCTGTAGCTCGAGGTATGCCATCAGCGCCTCTCCTGGTGATGTTTGGGGTCGACCGAGGACGCCGCAACGCGCAGCGTGATCGCGTTCCAGGAGCCGGAAGGCATCGCCAGGAGAGGCACCATCAGCCGGCTCCTGTGAGGACTGACGCCCGGGTGCCGCGTTTACGTCCGACGAGCAGCAGCGAACCCATCGCCGCCCAGGTGATTCCGAAGCTCAGGAGCGTGAGCGCGCCTGCCGGGAAGCCCTGCGTCTCGTTCACGTACTGGATGAAGATCGGGAAGGTGTGAAAGGCGGCGAGATTCGCGATCGTGTACTCGCCCATCACGATCGCAAGCGCCAGGAACGACCCTGCGAGTGCAGCCGAGCGAATGTTCGGAAGGATTACCTTGAAGAGCGTCGTCGTCCATCTCGCGCCGAGGCTCTGCGACGCCTCTGTCAGTGTGTGCACGTCGATCGACCTGAAGCCCGCGTCGAGTGAGAAGAACATGTAGGGGAACGCAAGAATCACGTATGCCCCGGCGAGGAAGCCCCACGGCTGGCCGTAGAACCAGCTCGGCGTACCTTTATAGAACTTCAAGAGCCCGACGACCATCACGATCGGCGGCACCACGAACGGGATCAACGCGAGAGATGCGAGCACCGGTCGGAGCTTCGGGACTTTGAGGTGCACCCAGTAGATCGTCGGCACAAAGATCGTGAGACTGACTGCGATCGTCTCGAGCGCGAGCAGAAACGAGATCTTGAGCGTGTGCCAGAACTCACCGTTATGGATGACCCAGCCGTAGTTCGCTGCCGTGCAGCATTTCCCGGTTTGATTGCTCTTGAGGCTGAAGAGCAACGTCGTGAGCAGCGGGATGAAGAAATAGAGGCCTCCGAGCAGCAGCCAGAAGACCGCCGAAGGGGCCATGGAGCGCCGCGGCTTCACTTTGCCCACCGCGCTGCGCGGCGCTGGAGCGGGATGTAGATGAGCATCATCAGCCCAAGCACGATGAACATGCCGAACGCCATGGCCTGGGCGAGATGTGGGTTGTTGAGCACGTTACCGCTGTAGTACGAGCCGATGAAGATCGTGATGAGGTTCGCACCGGAGTTGATGCCGTACGCGGTCGCGTAGGCGGCGAACGCGTTCCCGAAGAGCAGGATGATCGCCCCCAGGATCGACGGCATGAGCACGGGCACACCCACGTACCGCCAGAACTGGAGCTGAGACGCCCCGAGATTCGCCGACGCCTCGCGCCACTCCTTTCGGACTCCGTCGATCGCCGGCGCGATGACGAGGATCATGAGCGGCAATTGAAAATAGAGATAGGCAAGCCCGATGCCGGTCATGCTGAAAAGACTGAAGCCGTGCGCGGCGATGTCCAAGTGGAGCTGATTCTTCAGGAAGACGGTGAGCACCCCGAGCGGCCCCAGTGTGGCAATGAACGCGAATGCGAGCGGGATGCCGCCGAAATTCGCAGCGACGCCGGAGAACGTCGTCAGCGCGCCTCGGATCCACTTGGGCGTCCCCTCGCGAAGTGCGGCGTAGGCGATGAACAGTCCCACGACACCGCCGAGGGCCGCCGTGACGAGACTGAGCTTGACGCTTCCCCAGTACGCATCGATGTACGGGTGATGGAAGAGCGCGCGGACGTTGTCGAGGGTGTAGCCGCTCGTGTCTTTCTGGAAGGCCCCGATAAGGACGGATGCCGCAGGCAGAAATAAGAAGAGCAGTGTGTACGCGAAGAACGGCAAGGTCGCGATCCACGCAAAGGAGAGGCGCCTCCGGCCGGACCGAACGTCCGGCCGGATCGCCTCAGGTGCTACGTCGATCGCTATGGCTCAGGCCCCGACCTTCGCAGGCCAGTCGGTCGCGATCTTCGCCTTGGCCGCCGACTGCTGGCCCAGGCTCGCGAACTTCGCCTTCGCATACAGCGCGGGCGACGGCAGAGCGGACAGCAGCGAGCTCGGGATCTTCTTGCGGCTCGCCAGGTCGTTGAACCGGGCGGGATGCGCGAAGCCCTTGAGGTACAAGAGCTGCCCCTGGTCGGAATAGATGAACTCCTCCCAGAGCCGTGCCGACCACGGATGCGGAGCAGACGAGTTGATCGCCTGCGCGTAGTAGCCACCGTAGACACCGTCCGACGGGATGTTCACCTTCCAGCGCGCCGCCGGGAACTCGGAGACGTAGGCGAGGTTGTTGTAGTCCCAATCGATCGAGATCGGCGTCTGGCCCGAGGCAACGGTCGCCCCCGTCGTCTGCACCGGGATGAAGTTGCCCGACTTCTTCAACGTCGCGAAGAAGTCGATTCCCGGGCCGACATCCGCCAGAGAGCCCCCGTTTGCGAGCGAAGCTGCGATCACGCCCGACACGGCCGAGTTCGATGCCAGCGGGCTGCCGTTCAGGGCGACCTTGCCCTTGTATTCCGGCTTCAGCAGGTCCTTCCACGTCGCGGGCGGGTTGCTGATGAGACTCTGGTTGTAGCCGATCGAAATGGCGCCCCAGTAGTCGCCGTACCAGAGACCGCGCGTGTCCTTCATCGCACGCGGGATGGTCGAGAACTGGGTCGGGAAGTACTTGCCGTACAGACCGGCCGCTGCACCCGCGACGGCGAACGACGGGCCGACGTCAACGACGTCAGGCGCGCGCGCGTCGCCCTTGAGCGACGTGATCGCCTGGTTCTCCTGGGCGGAGCTACCGTCCGGATTGTCGTTTGTGATCGAGAGGCCGTACTTCTTCTGGAACGAGGACATGATCTCGCCGTAGTTCGCCCAGTCGGGTGGCAGGGCAATCGTGTTGAGGTGGCCTTCCTTCTTCGCCTCCGCAACGAGCTCCTTGACCGAGATCGACTTGCCCTTCAGCGGCGGCGCCGCACCCGCAGAGCCGCGCGAGGCGAACGCGGCCCCGGTGCTGCCGAGAACCGTCAGGCCGGCGGCCGCAGCGACGCTCCGCTTGAGCATCTGCGAGCGGCTCATCTCGCCCTCCTCGAGCTTGCGCCAGAATTCCTGCTCCTGCGCCTCGTAGTCCTCCATCTGCCCTCCTGCGTCCGAAGAATGTGAATGAGTGGTGATCGAAGCACGAATCGTTCCACGCTTCAATGCCGTTCACCACTCTGTTGCGCATCGTGGGCCAATCCGTTTCCCTTAGCCGAATCGGGCCGCTAGGCTCGAAGCCATGACCCCGTTTGAGGGCGACGGCGTGTGGCTGCGCTGCGCCCTGCATGCCCACACGACGAATTCGGACGGCGAGATGGCCCCCGACATGCTGGTCCGCCACTACCAGTGGGCGGGCTTCGACGTGCTGGCGATCACCGACCACTGGGTCAGGACTGTCGAGCACTCGACCCGGAAGTTGCTCGTCATCCCCTCGACCGAGCTGAACGCCCAGTGCGGCGGCCCTGA
>JADGQU010000222.1 GCA_017881545.1 Gemmatimonadaceae bacterium | reverse complement strand
AATCCATACGCTACAGTCGGTTATGGAAAATGGACCATCTCTAGGCATACACTGCCGCCCGCTTCCCGCTGAACGCTGTCTGCCTCCTGCTGCCAACGCCGGGACCGTTCGCGAGGCGCTCTGGGGAACTGCGAAGGACCTTGAATCCGACCGCCTGTGCCCTGAACCCGCCTGTGCTGTCATGACGTTTGCGGCAGGTAGCGGTTAGCGTTTTAGCGGGCAGCAGGAGGCAGCGTAGTTGGGTTGTGCGGGACGAGGCCTCGCCGCCCCTACGACTTGGTACGCTTCGACTCCCACGCGGTAAGAAGCCAGTGCCCGTCCCGCCGAACGTACAGCTCCGTAAACCGGACCCCGAAGCTGGAAACTCCGGACGAGCTGCGCACCCGCATCTGCGTCCGCCCCGTCGCGAGCGCCAGCCCGTCGAACACCCGCACCCGCACCTTGCCCGGCGTGATCGACTCGTACACGACCGTCTGGTTCTTGATCGCGTCCATGAACTCCGGTCGCGACTGGAGGCCCCCGCCCGCCCGCACGTAGCTCATCTCGTCGTCGAGCAGCGTGTCGAGCGCCACGACGTCCCCCTCCATCATCGCCTCGTACCGCTGGCGCTCGGCCAGCCGCACTTCGCTCGCGGCGGTGAGACGCGCAATCGCGCGGCTGGCCGGCGGGGTGCACCCGAACGCGAAGACCACGAGGAACAGACGTAAGCGCGAGATGCGGATCATCGCGGCGAAGTGAAGGTCATGACGTATAAGGATTTTGTCGACATTACCTCCCCCCCAATTTTGCCAGTGCTACTCTGATCAATTCTGTGGCGGGCTTGCCCCCACCGCCAGCGTCGAGAGCGGTCCGGACCGCGCGCTCAGCGTCGGCGCTCGAATAGCCCAGGGAAACCAGCGCCCGCAGGGCATCGTCCGCAACGGCGCTCGCCGGAGCGGCCGACGTGCCCGTCGTCTCGCCCAGCCCATCGAGCTTGTCGGCGAGATCGAGAATCAGGCGCTCCGCCTTTTTTCTTCCCACGCGCGGGACGCTCTGAAGTGTCGGGATATCCTTCTCCCGAATCGCCCGAATGAGACGCGTGGCCGAGAGCGCCGACAGCATCCCGATTGCGAGTGAGGGACCGACGCCGTTCGCCGTGAGCAGCTTCTCGAACAGCCGCTTCTCGAACACGCTCACGAATCCGAACAGCTGCCAGGAATCTTCCTTCACCACGAGCGACGTGTGCAGCGCCACAATCTCGCCAACGCGTGGAAGAGTCTCGTACACGCCCAGCGGAATCTTCAGCTCGTAGCCAACTCCTCCGCTCGTCATCACCTCGAGCGAATCCAGATCTTTGGCAACGAGCTTGCCTTCGATGCGCCCGATCAACGCTCGGCTCTTCCGAGGTCCGCCGCTGAGCGAATCGCTGTCGACGAAGGGAATCGAATCGCCTCGATTTTGGGGAGGTTGGGCATCAGCGCGTAAGTCAGCGCCGCCGCCACTCCATCCGCCGCATCGCTTGGCTGCGGCGCCGTCTTCAGTCGCAGCAGGCGCATCACCATGAACTGGATTTGGACTTTCGTGGCGACGCCCGTCCCCGCCACTGCCTTCTTGATCTCCGCCGGCGGATACTCATGGATCTCGAGAGCGGAGTGCGCACCGGCGAGAAGAATCACCCCGCGCGCGTGGCCGAGCACGACGGTCGTGCGGACGTTACGGGCGTAGAAGATGTCTTCGATGGCAAGGACTGTCGGGCTATGGCGACGGATCAATTCGAGGACGCCGTCGTAGATCTCCTTGAGCCGCTGCGCCAGCTCATCGCGTGGCTTCGTGCGGATCACGCCACATTCTATCAAACTGAGCGGACCACGTCCGTCCTTCCGAACTACTCCGTAACCGGTTACCGCGGTGCCGGGATCGATCCCGAGTATTACGACGGGTGCGGCATCACGCACCGGACATTTGCTCGACGTCCATGTCGAAATTCGCGGAGACCTTCTGGACGTCGTCGAGCGTCTCGAGGTCCTCCAGCAGCCTTATCACCGACTCCGCGTTCTTGCCCTCGACGCGCACCGTCGACTTGGGAATGAACGCGACCTCCGATTCGGCGATCGTTATACCCTTTGCCTTGATCGCGTCTTCGACCAGGTGCATCCCGTGCGGATCAGTCGTCACGATGTACTGCTCGCCCTCGGCTCTGAAATCCTCGGCGCCGCCATCGAGCGCGACCTCGAGCACCATGTCTTCGTCGTATTTGCTGGCGTCGATGTAGATCTGTCCCTTTCGATCGAACAGGTACGAGACCGAATGTGGCGGCCCGAGGTTCCCGCCCAGTCGCGTGAGCTTGTGCCGGATTTCGGCGACCGTGCGAGTCGGATTGTCGCTCAGGGCGGAGATCAGGATCGCGACGCCACCGGGTCCGTAGCCTTCGTATGTGACCTCGACGTAGTGGACGCCCTCGAGCTCACCCGTACCCTTCTTGATCGCGCGCTCGATGTTGTCCTTGGGCATCGACCCGGCTTTCGCGGCGTCGATCGCGGTTCGGAGTCGCGGATTATGGGCGGGATCTCCACCCGCCAGCTTCGCGGCCATCGTGATCTCGCGAATGAGCTTGGTGAACTGCGCGCCGCGCTTGGCGTCGGTCGCAGCCTTGTAGTGCTTGATCTGCTTCCATTTGGAATGGCCGGCCATGATCAGCTCGGTTGAGATTGAGTCAATGTGTGTCGCACGTGTCCCGCGGCCAACGCCAGCTCCTGAAGCAACGCACTCAACTCGGCGGTCGATGCCTCATCTAACTGCGCCGAAGCGGCTTTCACAAGGTCCGTAAAGGCGATCGCGCAGCGCGCCCGGTCCAATCCGCTCAGTGCGCCGAATATGCCAAAGGCTGTTGACCGGATGCCGCTGGGAATTGCCAGAGACGACAGCCACTGCTTCGTATTCTCGGTCCGTTCCAGCACCTGCTCCCGCGTCAGCTCGTATGGGGGAAGGAGTCCGGCGCAAAGCCGCCCCAGCTGGAGGCAGGCCACGAGCGTTTCCCGGTCTCCGCCCAACGATGCCCGTCCTGACAGCGTTGCCAGGGCGCGGAATCGAAAAGCCGGAGTTGTGAGAGCGAAACGGGGCATCTGGCCGATCACCCTCCGAATCTAGGCACGGACTCCGCCCCCGGCTACATTCCGAACTATGGCCGTTCCGGTCCTGAACCCCCCAAAATCGATACTATGGGTGGACGACGAGGGTGAGCTCCTTGAGCCTCACCGCATCTTCCTTCGCTCCAAAGGCTATACCGTAGAGTGGGCGAGCAACGCCGACGACGCGATGGAGCTGCTGAGGCGTCGCTCGTTCGACATCCTCCTGCTCGATGAGCAGATGCCCGGGAAGCGGGGGCTCGAGGTCTACCGTGAGGTGCGCGACTTCGCGCCGAGCCTGCCGGTGGTGATGGTGACCAAGAGCGAGGAGGACTCGACGCTCAAGGAAGCGATCGGCGCCAACGTCCGCGACTATCTCGTCAAGCCGATCAACCCGAGGCAGGTACTCACGGTCGTGACGCGGATTCTCGAGGGCCCGCGCATCCGGCAGCAGGCAATCGCCCGCAGCTTCGTCGAGCGCTTCCGCGCCATCGAGCTCGAGCGGGATCACAACCTCGACTGGCGGGGGTGGATCGACCGCTACGACGAGCTCACTCGCTGGGATGTGGACCTGGCCGCCGCCGGTGAGATGGGTCTTTACGAGTCGCTACAGGGTTTGTATCCGGACATGCATCGCGAGTTCGCGGCGTACATGAAGAACAACTATCCCGAGTGGCTCAAGAACCTCGATGGCAACAGGCCCCCGCTCTCGATAGACATCGTCTCAGAGTTTCTCCTGCCGATTCTCGAGCGCGACAAGGCGGCGGTATTCATCGTCGTCGATTGTCTGCGGCTCGATCAGTGGCGGGTGCTGGAGCCCCTGCTCGCTCCCTTTTTCGACACCGAGACCACGCACTACTTCGCGGTCCTTCCGACCGCGACTCCGTATTCGCGCAATTCGCTCTTCAGTGGACTTTTTCCGGGCGAGATCGCGGCGCGGCTTCCCGATTGGTGGGGCAACGCTGATCGCGAGGACGAGTCGCTCAACGCCCACGAGCGGGAGCTGCTCGAGTCCCATCTCGAGGAGATGATCGGCAAGACGCCGGTGCGCTACCAGAAGATCTCGACCGCCGCCAACTCCGATGAGCTGGAGCGGCACCTGGGTACCGCTATCGGCCCCGAGGGTGTGAGCGCGTTCGTGTTCAACTTCGTCGACTTGCTCACGCACGGACGGAGCGAGTCGCAAATACTGTATGAAGTTGCGCGCGATGAAATCGCCCTTCGGCAAATAACGAGACAGTGGTTCCAGCGGTCGGCGCTGTTCAGCGTGCTGAAGGAAGCATCGCGGCGGAAGATCTCCGTGCTTCTTACCACGGATCACGGCTCGATCCACTGCAATACTCCCGCGACGGTGTACGCCAAGCGCGACGCGACCGCCAATCTGCGGTACAAGTTCGGCGAGGATCTGCGCGCCGAGCGTCCGGAGCAGGCGCTGCTGTTTTCGAACGAAGACATGTTGCGGCTGCCACGCCGCGGTGCGGGCGGAAATACCTTGTTGGCGACGAATGACTGTTTCTTCGTCTATCCGACGAAGCTGCGCGAGTACCAGAGCCGGTATCGCGGATCGTTCCTCCATGGCGGCGTGACGCCGGAGGAAGTGATTCTTCCACTGGCGTTGCTCACACCACGCCGGTAGCACGATTGCGGGTCCAGTGAAGACGCCGGTCTACAAGAGGCTTCTCCCGTACCTGCGCCCCCACGCATGGCGGATGGCGATCACGATCGCGTGCAATCTGCTGGCGGCGCTGCTCGACGGCTTCGCGATCGCGCTGCTGATTCCATTTCTCAACATCCTCTTCCACCAGCCGTCGACGTCGCTCAAGTCGGGGTGGGTGTCGAAGCTCCTGAACGCGACGGTGGGAAGTCAGATTATTCCCGGCGACGAGATGCGGTCGCTACGGAACGTCATTCTGCTTGTCATGGCGTCGGTGCTGCTCAAGAATCTCCTCGTATGGATCGCGGGACAGTTTGGCGCG
>JADGQU010000221.1 GCA_017881545.1 Gemmatimonadaceae bacterium | reverse complement strand
CTGTAGCGCCGTTGAAGGCGGTGTCACGCCGGGCGACCGGAGGCTACTCAGCTTCACTGTTACGACCGCGAATATCGGCGACGCCGACAACTACATCGGGAACCCACGAGAGCACGTCGCGGCCAACGAGGGGCTTTACGAAT
Organism: Gemmatimonadaceae bacterium; assembly: GCA_017881545.1. Taxonomy (GTDB): domain Bacteria; phylum Gemmatimonadota; class Gemmatimonadetes; order Gemmatimonadales; family Gemmatimonadaceae; genus UBA4720. Next base: position 4,943 of record JADGQU010000221.1, on the reverse strand, counting down.
TCGACACCTGCCATAACCACTTCCACTTCAAACACTACGCTACGTACAAGCTCATTGATGCGAAGACCGGCTATGTCTGGCGGGCCGCGAAGCGGGGCTTCTGCATGCTGGACACCGATCCCTATCTGCCGAGCCTGCGCGACGCCCCGCGAAACTATTGGAATTGCGGGAATCAGGACATCGACGGGTTCCAGGGCATTTCGAAGGGTTGGAACGACACATACGTATGGAAATTGGGCGGACAGTATTTCGTGCTCGATGGCGGCGATAATCAACCTCCCGTCCCGGCTGGCAACTACTACATCGAAGTCGAGGTCAATCCGGCCTACGATCCCGATCCTGCGACGGGCAAGTGCCCGCGTGTGACGGATCCCGCCACCGGCAAGTGCCACCAGTTCGCCGAGAGCAATTACGCCAACAACACAACGCGAGTTCTGGTATGGATCGCGGCTTCAGGTCCGTCGGGGCCGGAGAAGAATTCGAAGGATCCGACGGCCGCCGACGATATTGAAAGCAAAGGGTTGTGACTTTTTCGACGGGCGGCCCGAATGGCCGCCCGTCTTTTTATTTCGGGCCGATGAAGCCCCTCACGCGTTGCTCGATCGAGTCGAGGCATAGAAGCGCCTAAATCCAGCCGCTGGACCCTGGTCGCGACGATCCTCGCCTCCGCGATGACTTTCATCGACGGCACCGTGGTCAATGTCGCCCTGCCGGCGTTGCAGGCCGAGCTGCATGCGACGATCACGGACGTCCAGTGGGTTGTGGAAGCGTATGCTCTCTTTCTTGGCGCGCTGATACTTGTCGGCGGCTCGATGGGTGATCAACTGGGGCGCAAGCGCGTTTTTCTCGCCGGCACCGTCTTTTTCACGGCGTCGTCGGTGCTATGCGGGGTCGCGACGTCGCCGCGCGTCCTCATCGCCGGCCGCGCGCTTCAAGGGATAGGCGCCGCCTTTCTGGTGCCGGGCAGCCTCTCGATCATCAGCGCGACGTTCAGCGACGCCGAGCGCGGGCGGGCGATCGGAACGTGGTCGGGGTTCAGCGCGATCACGACGGCAATCGGGCCCGTGATCGGGGGCTGGCTGATCGAGCACGTCAGCTGGCGCGCGGCTTTCTTCGTCAATGTCCCGCTGGCGGCCGTTGTCATCGGGCTGTCGCTGCGGTACATGGACGAGAGCAAGGATCCTTCGCGTACCAAGAGCATCGATTGGGCGGGCGCGGCGCTGGCGGTTCTTGGATTGGGCGGAATCGTTTTCGGATTGCTGGAGTGGACGCCTCTCGGGCCGGGTCATCCGCTTGTAGTCGGCTCGCTGTCGCTCGGCGCAGCGTGCCTCGTTCTGCTTGTCGTGGTAGAACACCGCGTGGCGAACCCGATGCTGCCCCTGCATCTCTTTCGCTCGAGAACGTTCACTCTCGCGAACGTGCTGACGCTGCTGTTATACGGCGCGCTCGGCGTCATCATGTTCCTGCTGCCACTCGACCTCATCCAGGTGCAGCACTATTCCGCCACTGAAGCGGGCTCGGCGCTGGTTCCGCTGGCGATCATCATGTTCGCGCTGTCGCGCTGGGCCGGCGGTCTCGTCCATAGGGTTGGAGCGAGAGTGCCGTTGACCGTCGGCCCGATCATCGCCGCGCTCGGGATCGCATTGTTCGCTCGCGCCGGCGTGGGCAATTCCTATTGGTCGACGATTTTCCCAGCGGTGTGCCTGCTCGGATTCGGGTTGGCGATCACCGTCGCGCCATTGACCACGACGGTGATGGGCGCGGTCGAGACGGCGCACTCGGGAGTAGCATCGGGTGTCAACAACGCCGTCGCGCGCGTCGCGGGCTTGCTGGCGATCGCGATCTTTGGCGTCTTTCTCGTGCGAGCGTTCGACGCGCGCGTACATTCACGGCTCGACCGCCTGCCGCTCGCGCCGGTCGCCAGAACGCAGATCGAGGAACAGCTACCGAAGATGGCGGGCGCGGAGCTGAAAGCGGTGACGTTGGATTCCCGGCAACGGATTGACGTGGAGCGAGCCATCAACGAGGCGTTCTCATCGGGCTTTCGCATGGTTGTTTTCGGTTCGGCGATTCTCGCGCTGGCCGCGGCCGGGTTCGGAGCCGCGATCCGCGATCGGAAAGAGGCAACCAATTCGTGACACACTTCTAGCAATCAAGTGACGGGGCATCAATTGAAGGGCCATTGGCTTGCAGTCGCGACCGGAATCGTTTTCTTCGTATCACTGGCATTTCCCGTGGCTGCGGGTCTGTCGCAGAGTACCGAGGTCTTTCCGCGCTTCTGGGGAATCCTCGACGTTATCATCGCTTTCATTCTTGCCGCGCTCGCGATCGTCACCGCGGCGCTCTTCGATCGCGCGGTCACCGAGGACATCAGGCAAGCCACTTACCGGACCTACCGCGTGTTGATAAATACGGTCCTGGTTCTACTTGTCCTTTTTCTCCTGGCAGGCGATCGCATTAAGGCGACTGATTTCATCTCATTGATCCGAGGAACTAATGCACGCTGAAGTTCTTGTCCTGCGTTTGATTCACATCCTGAGCGGCATCACGTGGGTCGGTAGTGGAATCTTTACCAGCATTTTTCTCGTTCCGGCTCTCGGGAGCTCGCCCGCGGTCATGGGCCAGGTAATGGCGGGATTGCAGCAGCGGCGATTCTTTCTCGTGCAACAGGTCGTCGCGGCGCTCAGCATTCTGTCAGGCCTCCGTCTCATCTGGATCGATTCCAAGGGTTTTTCAGCGTCCTACTGGGACACTCCAATGGGCAACACCCTGGGAATGGGTGCGTTGGCGGCAATCATTGCCGCCGTGTTGTCGTTTGGGGTGGGGCGACCAGCAATGCTTCGCGCCGGCGCGATTGCGGCGTCAGTCGCCGCGTCCGCTGACGCGGCCGAGAAGGCGAGACTCACAAAGGATCTCGACAAATTGCGCAAGCGCGGCACGATCGCCAGCGCCCTGGCCGTCGGATTCGGCATCCTTGCCGCGTCCGCGATGGCCGTCGCGCGTTACATCTGAACTTCGCGAGAAAGGAGGAGGGCAATGGGGCGTTGGTTCGCGGTATTCACGTTGGTTGCAGTAGTCCTGGGCTGTGGTGGCGGTGGGAACAAAGTCACGAAGTTGAATCCGCCGGCAACGATGTTCACGACGTTCTTTCTCACGAGCGCCACGATCGACCCCGACGGCAATCCTTGCACTCCGCCCACTCCTCCCGCTCCAACAATCCCCGCGGCTCCCGCGGCATCGAGGCTGCTGGCCGGATATCAGGACTGGCGAAACACGACGAGCAGTCCTGGCGGCGACCAGTGCACCAGCTCGATCGCCAAACGCTGGGAGGGAGTCGTCACGTTCGACATGAGTAGCGTCGTGAACGACATCAATGCGACCCCGTTCAAGACGCTGACCGGCACCCTCACATATCACATCAATTCGAACAAGGTCCCTCAATCCCCCAACGGAATCGATCTTTGCGTCGCCAGCCTTCAGCGCGTCATGACGATTCCAACAGTCAGCGGGCTCGTTTCGTTGAACACGCTGAGCGGAGGGAATTTTCCCGTCACCATCACCCCGAATCTGGGCCCCCTCAACCTTCCTGGTTTTGCGCCCGCGGGCAGCGTTACGGGCTCCGGCCCGGCCTCGGTCAATCCCGCGGGGCCCGACCCGACTGTAACCGTAGAGGCCACGCTCCTGCTGTCAGACTGGGACGGCACCAAAGAACCCTCGCTGGCGATTGCGTTTGTGCCGCAGGGGCCGACGGTGTTTCAGCTGGGAGTGCCCGCCGGGACCCCCGTTCCCCCCAATCGCTCGACGGCCGCGTGTGTCTCGAACATCAAGGACATCGCGCTGTCAGTGAACGTAGGGCGCTAGGCGAGAAAATCAGTGCTCCTCGAACAACGATCTCAGCGCATTCCTCACGGTAATTCGCCGTAGATACTGCAGCTCGTCCGCCGCGAACGGGATCGGCACGACCTTGAAGTAGTCGACGAGAGCGTTGTTGGCGACGGTGTTGTCGAGCGAGAGCAGATCGAGCAGACTCGCCGTCACGGGAGGATTCGGCAGAAGGCGCTGGGCCATCGCGATCATCGGCCTGAGCGCCTTCACCGGGACGGCTACGATCTTTCGGTGCGTTCCCATCGCAGTGAGGATGCGCTCCGTCATCTGCAGCAGCGTCAGCGGCACCGCGCCGCCCAGGTCGTAGGACTGATTGACCGTGCCCTTCTTCTCGAGAGTGAGGCGGACCACCCGGGCGACGTCGTCAGCCGCAATCGGCTGAAACCGCGCGCTCCCACCCCCGGGAAGTGGAAAGACCTTTGGCGACAGCTTGATGAGTCGTCCGAGGACGTTCACGAATTGATCCTCGGGCCCGAAGATCACCGAGGGACGCAGCACCGTCCACTTTAGTCCGCTCGTCTTGATCGAATCCTGCGCCACGCCCTTGCTGCGCAGAAATGGATAAGGCGAGCGACTGTCGGCGCCGTTCTGCGACATGAAGATGACGCGGTCAACGCTCTCCGCTCGGGCAGCCGATATGAGACGCTCGGTCGCCGCAGTATTCGATTCGCGGTACGTGTCGCCCTTCTTCTCGATCGCGATCGCGGCGAGATGAACCACCGCGCCGCATCCGCTGAGCGCGCTCCTGAGCGTCGTCGCATCCCTGACATCGCCAACCCGGAATTCGACCGGGAGCTGCCCGAGCGCCATTGCGGCCTTCGCGGGATCCCTGATCAGCGCCCGGATCTGCCAGCCGTTTTTCGACAACTCTCGGCACGTATGGATGCCGACCATTCCGGCGGCCCCCGTTACGAGGATGGGTTTCTTCTTGTCGGCCGACAGTGCCTGCGGCTGCTCGGCGACTGCGGTCGCGGGTCCTTCGCTCCCGTAGGAGTATGACCCGCGGCTACCCATCAACCCTTGGGGCCGCGGCCCACGCCGCGCGTGCCGCGCACGAC
>JADGQU010000032.1 GCA_017881545.1 Gemmatimonadaceae bacterium | reverse complement strand
CAACGGCGGAGGGCGAGACTGATCGCGAATACGTGAGGCCGATCGCAGCGATCGCGACGGCTGCCGCTGCGGCAATCACCAGCGGCCGCACACGCAGCATTCCACGCCAGCTCTGACGCGCTCGGGCCCGCGCCCGTGCCTGTGCCCGCCCGTAAATGTTCGCGAAGCCAGGTGCGCGCTCCTGATCGGCCTCACGCAACTGCGCGAAGCGGCGACGAAGATCACTCTCGTCAATCATTGTGATAGCTCCCTCGTGGCCATTGCGATCACAGCTCCCTCGCGTCGCCGAGCAGCGTGGCAAGTCGCGCCTTGCCACGTGAGTAGTGGGTTCTAGCGGAGCCGGCGGAGATGACCATGACAGCCGCGGCCTCGTCCACCGTCATGTCGTGATAGAACACGAGCTGGAGCACCTCGCTCTGGCGGGCGGCCAGGTGAGCGAGCGCGTCGCGCAAGCTATGGCGGCGCGAGTCGCGCTCGGATTCCGCGTCTGTCGGGGCAGTCGCTTGCGGCTTTAGGCCGTCGGCTTCGCGCGTGAGCAGCAGTCCGCGCAGCCACGCCTTGCGCCGCTCCGAGGCGGCCGTCCGACGGATCACGCCGAAGAGCCAGGTGCGGAAGGTCGACCGGCCATCGTAATGCGCACGTCCATCCAGCACTGTGAGATACACGGTCTGCAAAACCTCCTCGGCGTCGTCGCGATCGCGGCCACAACAGGCCATCGCCCAGCCGAAGCTGTCGGGGTGTGCCTGCTCGAGCTGTCTTCTCAGCTCGACATCGTCCATTGCACGCTCCTCGGCTGCGGCGACTACGGGAATGAGTGGCGTGAGACTGGATCTCATATGACAAGGGATCGTAGCTGCCGGCCTGGTTGACACCACTGACTCCGCCTCCTTAGCGTTCGGTATGATGCGGACCGTTGTAGTCCTGTCAATCAGCGCCGCTCTCGCGTGCTCGACTGCGACATCGACGCCCATCACCGAAGTTGTCGGGACCTGGGGTGGTGACAATGCCGGGTTGATTGTGAGCGCCACCGATGTACACGTGCATATCGGGTGCACACTCGGCGATGCACTTGGCCCAATTCGCCCCGACGCGGATGGTCGGTTCGCATCCACCGGGACCTACAACGTCGACGCGTTTCCAGTCGATCGCGGGATCGTCCACCCGGCCACGTTCACGGGACAGATCGTCGGACAGACGATGACGCTGACCGTTTCGCTCACCGATACCGCGCGAGTGCTGGGCCCGGTTACGCTGATCTATGGGAAGGAGCCGAAGATGGGGCCGTGTCCCATATGCAGGGTGCCGAAGAAAATAATGCTCCGCCCGCAGCCCCCAGCCGACCCGCCGACAGCCCTCAGCAGGTAGTCTTCAGTTGCAGCTAGCCGCGCAGCGCGACATCGACCGTGTAACCATCCTTCGCCAAAAGAAGGCGAAGCAATTCGATCGCGCTCTCGTTCGCGTGATTGATCAGCGCCAACTGCCCGCCCGCCGCAGTTAGCTGCGCTCTCGCCTGCCGCTGAATCGCGTCGCGGTCCTCGCGCGTGAACGGATTCCACAGCCCCCCGCGCTCGTCGTACGTCTGCATGTCGCGGATCTCCACCGCGATCAGCTTGGCGGGCGGGATGCGAATGGTGATTCGCTTGCTCTCGTGATCGATGATGACGTCGGGGTTGTCGCGCAGGTCGATCCCGGCAAATAGGCGTCCCGTCACCACAACGAGAGAGCGCTTGGTCGAGCCGTACCAGGTATTCTCGTAAATGATGACGTCGCGAACGGTCGCCTCGCTCGAGACGAGCTTCGCCACCGCCTTGACCTGGTCGACGACGACATCGTGCGTGATGTTCGTCTCATTGCGACCGAGGAACGCGCCGGGCACGAGCCGGCTCGCGCAATAGCCGAAGCCGAGGAGGATGAGCAATGCCGCGGCGACGAGCAGCATGCCCGGGCCGACTAGTCGGTCCCTCGGCTGCATCTGCAACGGTGGTACTTCGCCAGTTCTTCCCAGTTTCGATCCTCCGGTTCCGGACAATGCTACGGCCTCCCGAGCGCGCAGCAAGCCCCAATGGGCCTTAACGCATCGGAAGAGCTTTATGTGGCGTATCGGCAGCAAGATTTTGCTGGTGCGGCCCTTACCTCGGCCTTAGGTTAGTCGAGCGATATGTTCGCTTTGCCCCGCCCCCCGCTCCCGCCCCGGCCCGCCCGGCGCTCCAGCCCCCATCAAACCACAATCACGACCTCTGAGAGGCATATGAGATCCTCCGTCTTCCGCAGCGTGCGCACGATCGTTCGTCCATGGTCGCTTGCAATCGCCATTGTCTTTGCCGCGCCCCTCACAACCTCGGCGCAAAACGGCAAGCTTCCACCGATCATCGACCGCGAGCTCTTCTTCGGCAATCCGGAAATCTCGGGTGCCCAGATCTCGCCCGACGGCCGCTACATCTCATTCCTCAAGCCGTACAAGGACACGCGCAATGTCTGGGTCAAGCGCACCGGCGATCCGTACTCCGCCGCCAAGCTCATGACCAACGACACGAAGCGCCCGGTCACCCAGTACTTCTGGAGCCGCGACGGTAAGTACATCCTCTACGCCCAGGACCAGCTCGGCGACGAGAACTACAACGTCTACGCTGTCGATCCCGCATCTTCTCCCGCTGCCGGTCAGGACGTTCCTACCGCGCGGAATCTCACCGCCGCCAAGGGTGTCCGCGCCGTTCTCTACGCGGTGCCGAGAAATGACCCCGACATCATGTACGTCGGTCTCAACGATCGCGACAAGTCGTGGCACGATCTCTATCGCGTCCGCATCTCGACCGGTGAGCGCACGCTCATGCGGCAGAACACCGAGCGCATCGCGGCCTGGGTGTTCGACAACACCGGCACGCTTCGCCTCGCCGTTCGCAGCACCGACAAGGGCGACACCGAGATCCTGCGCGTCGACCCGACGGGCTTCACCAACGTCTACTCGTGCAATGTCTTCGAGACCTGCGGTCCTGATCGCTTCAGCAAGGACAACAGCAAGGTCTACATGGAGACGAACAAGGGGAATCCTGATCTCACCCGTCTGGTCCTGTTCGATCCGGCAACAAAGACGGAGCAGCTCGTCGAGTCGGATCCGCTCAATCGCGTAGACTTTGGCGGCGCCACGTTCTCTGATGTCACCAATGAATTGGTCGCGACCTCGTACACCGACGAGCGCGTCCGCATCTACTGGAAGAACAAGGATTGGGAGAAGGACTACAAGCTTCTCCAGAGCAAGCTGCCCGGCAAGGAAATCACGCCTACTTCGCTGACCAGCAACGAGCGTGTGATGATGGTCGTTGCCGCCAGCGACAAGGAGCCCGGCGAGCGGTATCTGTTCAACCGCGACACCAAGGATTTGACGTTCCAGTACAAGGTGTTCGACAAGCTGCCGCGCGAATCGCTGGCTTCGAAGAAGTCGATCACCTACAAGTCGTCGGACGGCCTGACGATTCCGGCGTACCTCACGCTTCCCGTGGGCGTCGCAGCGAAGAATCTTCCGCTTGTCGTGTATCCGCACGGTGGACCGTGGGCGCGCGACAACTGGGGATACGATCCGATTACCCAGTTCCTCGCCAACCGCGGCTACGCCGTGCTTCAGCCTAACTTCAGAAGCTCCACCGGTTACGGCAAGAAATTCCTCAACGCCGGCAACAACGAGTGGGGACAGAAGATGCAGGACGACCTCACCTACGGCGTCCGCTACCTGGTCTCGCAGGGAACCGTCGATCCGAAACGGGTCGGAATCATGGGTGGCTCTTACGGCGGCTACGCTACTCTTGCCGGCGTCGCTTTTACTCCGGACGTGTACGCGGCTGGCGTATCTATAGTAGGGCCGTCGAATCTCCTCACGCTGCTCAATTCCATTCCCCCGTACTGGGAATCGGTCAGAACCATCTTCCACGAGCGGATGGGAAATCCGAATACCGCGGCCGGCAAGGCGCAGCTCGAGAGACAGTCACCGCTCAACTCCGCCGCGAAGATCAAGGCGCCGCTCATGGTGGTTCAGGGCGCCAACGATCCCAGAGTGAACAGAGCCGAGAGCGAGCAGATCGTGATCGCGCTGCGTGATCGTGGATTCCCGGTGGAGTACATCCTCGCACCTGACGAGGGTCACGGCTTCGCCCGGCCCATCAACAATCTCGTGCTCTTTACATCGGCCGAGAAATTCCTGGCCAAGCATCTTGGCGGACGTTACCAGGAGAGCATGACTCCGGCGATCACGGCTCGCATGGCGGAGCTGACGGTTGACCCGAAAACCGTAGTGCTGGCGAAGAAGGTGGAGGTTGGATCGACCGCGCCCAAGCCAACGGTGGAGCTCATGCCGGGAACCGCCACGTACAAGGCGAGCATTGCGGTGCAGGGTCAGACGATTCCGATGGATATCACTCGCACCGTCAAGGACACGGCCGGTTCGTGGCAGGTGACCGAGGCGACCGTGATGGGACCAATGGGTACGATGAGTGATGTCGCGACCATCGATAAGGGAACGCTGCTGCTCAGGAGCCGCGTGATTCATCAGGGGCCGGCCGTCGTCGACATCAAGTTTGCCGACAACAAGGCGAGCGGCAAGATGACGGTGAACGGGCAGGAGCGGCCGATTGCCGCCGATCTGGGCGGCTCACTCTTCGCGGATGGCCCGGGCGCCAACGATGTAGTCGCCACGCTGCCGCTGGCCGACGGCTACACGACGAGCTTTCGCAACTTCGATGTGATGGGGCAAAAAGTGAAGCTTCGTGCGCTCAAGGTCGCGGGCAGCGAGAAGGTGACGGTGGCGGCGGGAAGCTTCGACGCGTGGAAGGTCGAGATCACGCCCGCGGATGGCGGCACGGGCGAGAGCACGACGCTCTGGGTGGACAAGGCTTCGCGGCAGGTCGTGAAGATGTCCACCGTACTTCCTGAGATGAACGGGGCGATCGCTACCGGAGAGCTTGTAAAGTAGAGATCGCGGCGTTTCTGCCGGCACATCGAATACCAAGGCAGGGAGCTTTAAGCGAACTTCGCTCAAGAGCTGGGAGCTTTCATACTGGCGCGATGGTCTCGCAGGTAAAGAGACCGTGCGTTACGATTGACACCGCGATGGACTTTTAAGAGTCTATTCCGAACGCCAATCGAATGGCTCCCAGCGATTTAGCGGCATAGCTTACGGCTCCCTGCCTTGGTTTTGTGGATACCGGCTCGCGAACGAGATTTCAGCCCATGGAGGTTCCAAGTGTCGAAGGTTGCCCAATCGGTTGAAGTGAAGTGTTCTTCCGATACTCTGATGGATTACATCATCGACATCACCAATCACCCGGCCTTCATCGGACCGCTCAAGTCCGTTACCAACATCAAGGGCGATGTGAAGAAGCCGGGAACGAGCTGGGACTGGGTCTACAGCCTCGCTGGTGTCGAGCTCTCCGGAAAGGCCGAGACGATCCGCTTCGTTCCGGGAAAGGAGTTCACGTACAAGACTACGACCGGCGCCAAGAGCACCTTCACGTATCGAGCCGATCCCGCTGGGGCGAAAACGAAACTCAGCCTCAACGTCGAGTACGAGGTCCCCACCAACGCGCTCGGCAAGATGAAAGCGTCGGTGTTCGAGAAGCTGAATGACGCCGAAGGGAAAAAGGTCGTCGAGAATTTGAAAGTAGTGCTCGAAGGGTAGTGCGGCCCGTCCTGCCGTGGATCGCCGCATATCTCGCGATCCTGCTGGTGTGGGCGCTGATAATTCTACGACGGACCGGGCCGACGCTTTGGAAAGGGCGATCGCTCGTCGCGGTCAACATTGCGTTCGTGCTCGTATCCACCGCCGCCGTACTTCTCAAAGGGCGGACACTCGGTGATGGGATGGGGGGCGTTGCCTGGTGCTGCTTTCCGCCCGGATTCATCGCATTCGATCTCGTCCTCATCATCGTCGCGGTCGTGGTGAGAAATGAGTGGCTGCTCTTCCGAATCAGTCACGCTGAGACGGCTGCCATTCTCGAGCGGTGCTTCAAGCAGACACGCGCGCCGTGGGTGCGCCGCCCAGGGGGATACGCAGTCGACTGTGCCGGGGTCGACGTGAGGGCGACGATCCAGCCAACTCTGTTCGGTGCGGTAAGCGTTGGATTCGCGGGCGGAGCGCAATCCAAAAAGGCAGCACTCCTGCGAAGTCTTTTCGGCAAGCACTTCCACAGCTCCTTTCCCACTCCGCGGATTCGCGCTTGAGCCGCCCCACGCGTGTTTACCCGCGACTACGTAACCCTACGTATCCCCCGAACCGGCACCCCGGGGTAGACTCGTGAACATGCGAGCACAATCAACTGCCGGAATACACTCGATCGCGGAGTATCTGCCGCCCCGCGTAGCCAGCGTGCGCGAGCTGCACGACCGCGGATTGCTGCGCGGCTCGCCCGAGACGCTCACGTCGTTTGGCTTCGATACGGTGCACCTGGCCGGCGAGGAGACGAACATCGATATGGCGATCGCAGCGGCGGAAAGAGTGCTGGAGGAGAGCGACGTCGACCGCAACGACATTGGAATGATTCTCTACGCGGCGGCGCTCAGCTCGAGCTCCACGCTCTGGGACGGGAATGGCGGATCTCCGCACGGTTCTGTTCTCCAGCTCGACAGCGTTCCGGATCTCTTCAAGTATCCGGCGTCGGTGCTACAGACCGAGCTGGGTCTCCCCAACGCACCAGTCGTCGGAATCAATCAGCTTGGCTGCGCATCGATATTCGCCGCACTCAGGATGGCACGAGCGCTGATAGTCGCAGAAGGTGAGTTGCGGGCTGTGCTGTGCGTCAGCTCCGACAAGTTTCCGGCGGGACGTCATCGCGATCTCGCCTACAACCTCGTCTCGGATGGTGCGTGCGCGACGATCGTTCGCCGCGGCGACCGTATCAACAGGATTGTCGAGTGCACCCAGATCACGAAGGGCGCCCTCTGGGACAGCGAGGCAATCGAAAACGAGATCATCGCGGCGTATTTCCCAACCGCGACGGCGCTCATCGAGCGGACGCTCGCCAAGGCCGGTCTCGAGATGGACGACATCTCTCTGGTCATCCCGCACAACGTTTCTCTCCGCAGCTGGGAGATACTCGGCCGCTTGATCAAGTGTCCGCCGGAGCGGATCTACACCGAGAACATCGCCCGGGTGGGGCATACGATCGCATCCGACAACCTGCTGAACCTGCGTCGCGCGACTGAGGCGGGCATGATCGAAAAAGGCGACTACCTGCTGCTCTTCACTTTCGGCTACGGCTCGAACTGGGCCTGCATGATTGTCCAGCACTGAGATGAGAGACCAGTCGATTCTTCTGACGGGCGCGACCGGCGCGGTGGGCGGCGATCTGCTGCGCAAGCTCGCGGTGCGAAAGGGCCTGCGCATCAATGCCCTCGTTCGCCGCAGCGATCGCGATCCGCACGAGCGCGTGAAGGCGATCCTTGGCGAACTCGACGTAACCGCGAAGCTCAACGTTCTCGAGGGCGACATCGGCGTCGGTTCGTCGCTCGGGCTCGACGACGCCACTCTAGCATCCGTGCGGCGTGAGACTACGCACATCATTCACGCCGCTGGGTCGACGTCATTTACGCTTCCTCTGGCCGCGGCCCGCGCCGCGAACGTCGCGGGAAGTCGCAACGTGCTCGACTTCGCTCGCGGCTGCGCGTCGCTCGAGTGCGGAGCATTCCTGAGCACCGTTTATGTGAGCGGGAAGCGGCGGGGTGTCTTTGCCGAGTCGGAGTACGGAGACGAGGGACACGGATTCGTCAACAGTTACGAGCAATCGAAGGCCGAGATGGAGGAGATCGTTCGCGCCGCCATGGGTGAATTGCCGCTAATCCTCGTTCGGCTCAGCACCGTCGTCGGTGATTCGACAACCGGCAGAGTCAGCGGCTTCAATACGATCCACCACGCCATCAGGCTGCTCTACAATGGTCTCGCGCCGATGATTCCGGGTGATCCAGCCGAGCCGGTCGATATCGTTAGCTCCGATTTTGTCGCCGCGGCTACGCTTCACCTGGTGGAGAACGCGCCGAGGCCGGGAGTGTTCCATCTGGCTGCGGGGCGGGAGTCGAGCAGCAGCCTCGAGGAATTGATTGGCGAGACGGTATCCTCGCTGTCCCGATTCCGTCCAGCGTGGCGGAAGCGCGCCGTGGAGCGACCGCTCATCGTCGATCTCGACACTTACGAGCTATTCGTGCGCTCGGTTGAAGAGACGGGCAATGAAGTGCTCAAAGGCGCCACGCGCGCCATTCGCACCTTTGCGTATCAGCTCGCGCATCCCAAGGTGTTCGCGACTAACCAGGCGGCAACGGTGCTGGCGGAGAGCGGAATCGCGCCGCAGCGCTCGAGCGATTTCTATCCGCGAGTGGTGAAGTACTGCCTGGAGAGCAATTGGGGGACGCGTCCGTGCTGACCGCGACGGAGCTTGAAGAGCGCCTCCTGCGATTTACGCGCGAGCGACTTGCCGAGCGCGAGGTCGCGGACGCGATCACGGTGGATACTCTGCTGTTCGAGGACCGGGTGATCGATTCGCTCAAGGTACTGGAGCTGATCGCGTTTCTTCAATCGGCGCTGGGTAGAAAGATTCCCGATGCGCAGATCGTGCTCGCCAACTTCAGATCGATTGCTACGATCGCGCGCGTTTTTACGAACGGGGAACCTATCGCGATCAAGCGCGTGAGGCGGGGCCCCGCGATCGGGGGAAGGGGGAAGAGGGAAGAGGGAAGGGCCGGCACTAACGGCAAACGCGAGATCCAGCGTTTGGGCGCCAACGCCGCGCCCCTGGGCGCGCGCCTCCAATCCGGCGTTTCGGAGATGTTGGCGCGAAGGGAGCTGGAGGTCACACCGGACGGCGGGCTCATCATGCGCGGATCCGCGGCCTCGCTGCGCGACTACTTCGACAGCACTGTATATGGATGGGCGCTCGAGCTTGGCGCGACGGAGGAGACATTCCCCGCGGAAATCCCGCTGGCGACGCTCGGGCGTGCCGGCTTCACTACCGCATTCCCAGAAAAGTTGGTGTTCACCGGAACGCCGGGCGATGAATCTGCGCGGCCACCCGCTGTCTGCTACCACCACTATCCCTGCGTCTCGGACAGCACGCTCGAAGGCGGGGAATCGATCGTTACAGCGATTGGTCGCTGCTACCGGAATGAGCACGACCCGAATTCCGTTCATCCCGAAGAACGCCTGGCTGCGTTCACAATGCGTGAAATAATCGCTGTCGGTGATGTTGCGCTCGTCGAGAAACTGCGCAATGAGCTGATGGTCCGGGTTCGGCTCTGGCTGAACGAGCTCTCACTCCGAGGACACATCGAGATCGCCAGCGATCCTTTTTTCACCAACGAATCGCGGGGGCGGATGCTGATGCAGCAGATGCTGCCTCTCAAGTACGAGCTCCGGCTACGAGTAGATGCCGACGGAAGGAGCGTAGCCGCCGCGTCATTCAACAATCACCAGCAGCATTTCGGAAGAGCGTTCTCGATACTGCTACCCTCCGGCGAACACGCCCACAGCGGCTGCGTGGCGTTCGGGTGGGAGCGGTGGGTGATCGCGTTCGTCAACCAACACGGGCCGGACGAGGAAAGCTGGCCCGATGTCGTGAGGTCGAAAAATGTCGCCAATGTCTGAGCCCGCACTTCAACTGCCGAATCGCACCCGTCGCTCCGAATCGATTCCGCGGCGTCTGGTGGCGGAGGGGAAATATCATCTCCTCCCCGTGTACGCATTGCTTACGACCAGCGATCTGGCGCGAGAGGGGATCCGGAATTCGGGGAGCTTCCGCTTCGCCGACCACATCTATAGAAACGAGCCGAGCGGCCGGTACGGTGTGGGGCGCGTGCTCGACCGGGTGCTTCTCAAGCTGAGAGGCGCGCGATCGATGCGCAGCCGGTTCTTCCACTCGTGCATCGAGATACGGGGCGGAATCAGGAACGTTGTCGAGGCAAGGCTGGCCGGAGGCGCTCGGGTACCAGATCCAAAGCGTTCGGGTCCGGCGTCCATAGATCCAATCGTCGTGATATCTGTGCCTTGCGGAATTGCTCGCGATCTCTTTGAGGTCGCTGAGATGCTTCATGCGACGGAGCCGGAGCTCTACGAGCAGGTTGACTTCATCGGAATCGACCTCGATCCTGAAGCGCTCGAGCTCTCGCGAACACTTACTCAAGATCATCCGTGCTTCGAGTTTCGGTGCGCGGACGCGCTTGGCGCCGAGTCGCTACTGAAAGGCGCGGATGTCGTCGTCTCGCTCGGGTTCGGCGAATTCCTCTCCGACCATCAGTTGCTCGACTTCTATCGCCGGTGCTGCGCTTCCCTGAATGACGGCGGCCGATTCATCACGTCGGCGATGAGCCGCGACAGGGTCTCGGACTACCTCGCCCGCGAGCTGGCGGAGCTGCATACGAACTACCGCTCGACGGAACGCTTGACGGAGCTGTTGAAATCAGCGGGCTTCACGAAGATTCGAACCGGCCGCGACAAGGTCGGACTGCAGACGCTCGCCGTTGCGGAGAAAGAGCTGTGATTTACGAGGAGCATCTGCGCGCGGCCGAGAGCGCTGCATGGTCGATGGCGACCATCCCCTGGTCCGCGATCGATCGCGACGCCGCGCGCGCAGAGCCCGAGATTCTGGCCAGCCTGCGCGATGCTGCGCTGATCGAAGGGTATCTGCCGACCTTCGCGCCGCGGCTGATGTTGCTCCTCTGGGACGACATCGATGCAACGGCGATCCTGAGCCTCGAGCTGTACGAGGGGCTCAAGCACTACACAGCGCTCCGAAAGTATCTCGACTTTGTCGGCGAGGAAGCCTCGAGAGTGTCGGAGCAGGCGCTCGTCGACGCGCGTGAGGGGACGAGCGGAATCACTTACCGCCGAGATGAGATCATCACGTATCTCACTCACTTCATGTGCTCCGAGCTTTTTGCCGCCCACTTTTTCCGGCGGCTCGGTGAGCGAACACGAGAGCCGGTTCTGGCGGAGCTGTTGGGTTACATGAGCAGGGACGAGCTGCGGCACAGCGCGGGCGCGGGTGCGCTGCTCAAGAAGAGGATCGCGGCGAACTCCCAAGTCGCCGACGAGATCCTCGCCGCGGCGGAGAACTTCAGGCACTACGGCAGCGACGTCGTCGACATTCCACTCGCCGAGGAGAACGACTTCGAGGCGATCATGGCGATGAACAGGAAGATAAGACAGCTCTGCGGCCTCGCGCCGACGGAGCATCTAAAGGAGGAATTGACCAATGGTTGATATCATGGCACTTGACGCGGTGACGAGTACCGGCGCTGCCGATCCGGTCGCGGCGTCGAACGGACATCACGGCTACCCGAAGCAGCTCGAGATCACCGAGAACGAGCTCTGGTTGCTCAGCTACTATCGGGAATCGGAGCTGGCGGGCGCGCTCCTCATGGGTCGCCTCGCGCGCGAGACCGACGACGACGATTTGCGGGTGCGTCTCACCGAGCACTGCGCGGAAGAGGCGCGTCACGCCTGGGCCTGGACTGAGGCGATCCTAAAGGTTGGCGGAACTCCTCGGCGCGTGAGCGAGACTTACCAGTCACGCTATCATGCGGCGGTCGGAAATCCGTCCAACCTGCTCGAGGTTCTGGCGCTGACGCAGATCTTCGAGCGGAGAGTGGTGCGGCACTTCAAGGCGCACCTTTCATGGCCCGGGACGCATCCGGAAGTCGCGAGAACGTTGCAGCAGCTCATCGACGAAGAAGTGGGTCACATCAGGTGGGTGAAGGATCGACTCGACGCTTACGGGGCGGTTCATGGCGAATCTGTTGTGAAGGAGATGCTCGACCGGTTCCAGCGGATCGACGAACAGGTGTACGGTGAGCTCAGGCAATATGCAACCTGCTTCGAGCAGGTCGCCGGGCCGCGGAGAATCGCGATCGACTCGATCGAGCACCGGCTGCGTCGCGTTGCCGCGGATTCGCTTGGCCGGCAGCCGTCGGAGATTCGGCTGGATGCGTCACTCGTCGAGATGGGTGTGGACTCGCTCGATCTCGTCGTGTTCATGATGGCGGTGGAGGACGAGTTCGAGGTCGAGTTCACGCGTGAGGATCAGAAACTGATGAGGACGCTCGGGGACGTGGCGCTCAAACTCGGCTACGTCCAGGACAGATAGTCTTCGGAAGCCCATCGAATACCAAGGCAGGGGGCCGTAAGCGAACTACGCTGTCCATACGGCTGTCTAATCCGAGGTGTGCGCCCCGGACGCCGACGGAATAGCTTATCAGCTCTAAGGCTGCATAGCTTAAAGCCCCCTGCCTTGGTTCTGTGGATGTCCGGGGCAGGACGCTACAAATCTCCTTCCCTTGCATCCAAAACCATGGAACTCTCCCGTAAGATCTTGTGCGTGGCCGCGATCCTTGCGGCGTGCAGCCCTCCCGTGACTACGACTAACACGCCAGCGCAGCCGGACTTTCTCCAGGCCAACCTCGATCCGACGGTGAACCCCGGCCAGGATTTCTTCACGTACGCGAACGGTGGCTGGTTGAAACGCAATCCCATTCCCAACACCGAATCGGCGTGGGGAATCGGCAACGTCGTGCGCGAGCAGCTGTATGTGAATCTCCGCACCATCAACGAGCAGTCGGCGGCCGCTTCCGCGGCGCCGGGCAGCGACGCGCAGAAGATCGGAGATTTCTGGGCGACAGCGATGGATACCGCCAAGGCGGACCGGCTCGGAATTCACCCGCTCGACGGTGTGTTGGCTCGCATCGACGCGATTCGGAATGCCAACGACGCGATGGATGTCGCGTTCGCCCTGAATCCTCTTCAGGTCGGGCCCTTCTTCAGCTTCGGCGTCTACCAGGACGAGAGAAAGAGCGACATGATGTCGGTGCACCTGAGTCAGGGTGGGCTGGGACTTCCCGACCGCGACTTCTACGTCAATCCCGATACCGGGGTCGCGCACATTCGCGTCGAGTACGTCGCGCACATCGCCCGCACTCTGAAGGAGCTCGGCCGCGATGACGCCGGCGCGAAAACGGCGGCCGCGAGTGTCATGGCGTTCGAAACATCGCTCGCCAAAGCATCGCGCAAGCTCGAGGACCTCCGCGATCCTGTTGCTAACTACAACAAGATGACGACGGCGCAGCTGGCGTCGAAGTACACTCCGTCTATAGCCTGGGCCGAGCGGCTGGCAGTGTGGAATCTGCGGCCTGATTCGGTCGTCGTCGGCCAACCGGAGTTCTTCACGGCGCTACAGACGCTCGTGCAGGCGACACCGGTCCCGGTTCTCCAGGACTATCTGCGCTTTCAGCTCATAACGAGCTATGCGCCGTACCTCGGCAGTGCGCAGTACGCCGAGCGTTTCAGCTTTTACAACCGGGTGCTCAATGGGCAGAGAGAGCCGCGGTTGCGCTGGAAGCGCGTCCTCGACGCCGAAGGCGATGCAATGGGGATGGTGCTCGGCCGCATCTTCGTGAAAGAGTACTTTCCGCCCGTCGCCAAGAAGCGCTAC
>JADGQU010000220.1 GCA_017881545.1 Gemmatimonadaceae bacterium | reverse complement strand
TCGCCTAATCGCACTGCTGACACCCGAGCGCAACGCTAACTACGCTGCTGCCTGCTGCCCGCTCCCCGCTCCCCGCTCCCCGCTGTCCGCTGTCCGCTGCAAGCGTATAGACCGCACCGGTGGCGTTCGGGGTAAAGGCAGTTGATGTCCTTGAAGGGCGCCTGAACGGTCCCTCGGCTTGAGCGGGAAGCGGAGAGCAGGGAGCGGGAAGCGGGCAGCAGCGTAGTTGTGATTGGGTGCCAACGCAGTTCTCAGTAGGCAGCCAGGGGATCGTCCCAACCCCCGCCGGGTTATTTTTCACACATGACCGATTTCTACAATCTGGATTCCGTGCTCTCCGAAGAGGAGCGCGCCGTTCGCGACACGATTCGCGCGTTCGTCGATGAGAAGGTTCTCCCCATCATCGGCGACTGCTACATAGAAGGAAGATTCCCGAAAGAGCTGATCCCCGAAATGGCGGAGTTGGGAATGTTCGGCGCCAATCTGCCCGAAGAGTACGGGTGCGCCGGCCTCAACAACGTCGCGTACGGTCTGATCATGCACGAGCTGGAACGTGGCGATTCGGGTGTGCGCTCCTTCGCTTCCGTGCAGGGCGCTCTAGTGATGTACCCGGTATACGCATTCGGTACCGAGGAGCAGAAGCGTCACTACCTCCCGAAGATGGCGAGCGGCGAGATAATTGGATGCTTCGGATTGACGGAGCCCGACTATGGGTCGAACCCGTCGGGAATGATCACCCGCGCGCGCGAGCAGAAGGACGGAAGCTGGGTCATCAACGGCGCCAAGATGTGGATCACCAATGGATCCACCGCGCAGGTCGCGATCATCTGGGCCAAGACGGGCGACGACAAGAGCGACAAGTCGATCCGCGGATTCGTCGTTCCCACCGACGCGCCCGGGTTTTCCGCCAAGGATCAGAAAGGGAAGCTCTCGCTTCGCGCATCGGACACCAGCGAGCTCGTGCTCCAGGACGTAAAGGTTCCCGCGACGGCGCTGCTGCCCAAGACGGGCGGAATCAAGAGCCCTCTGATGTGCCTCACCCAGGCACGCTACGGGATCGCATGGGGAGCAATGGGAGCGGCACAGGCGTGCTATGAAGAAGCCCTCGCTTACGCCGGCAACAGGGTGATGTTCGGCAAGCCTATCGCTGGCTTTCAACTTCAGCAGGCTCGGCTCGCAGAAATGCTCACGGAGCTCGTAAAGGGCGAGCTACTCTGCCTGCACCTCGGACGCCTCAAAGATGCCGGCACATTCACCCCGCAGCAGGTGTCGCTGGCCAAGCGCAACAATGTCAGTGCCGCTACCGACATCGCGCGTGAAGCGCGCCGACTGCTCGGCGCCAATGGCATTCTTGCCGAATATTCGTCGATGCGCCACATGGCCAACCTGGAGAGTGTCTACACCTACGAAGGCACCCACGACATCCACACTCTCATTTTGGGGCAGGCAGTGACTGGGTTGAGCGCATTCGAATGAATGGATGGCCGCGGCGCGATCGGAGTTGACGAGCTCCCGAGACGTCTAAAGCCAGTCTGACGCACATCTGACGGTGGGATGATAGTATAGGCTCGACAGCTGTCAGAGCGGAGCGAGAGGGCCCGGGCGCGCGAGAGAGCGTACCGGGCCCTTCTTCGGGGGAAGGGGGAAGAGGGAAGAGAGGGAATGGTGAGGCTGGGCCACGAAATCCTCTTCCGCCGCCCTCTTCCCCCATCCCCCTTCCCTCGCCCCCCCTTCCGCTGCCACATCCCTTAACCCACTGACGAGCCTCAGCCTGATCCGATCCAGAGCCGCGATCCTGATAGTCTCAGTCGCCGTCGTCGCGGCGGCCACAGCCGCGTGGCTCTTTCCCCGCGCGCTTCCGATCGTCGCGCTCAAACAAACCCTCACTCGCGACGTCGCGCTCGCTCGCGCCGATTCGTTTTTTCGCGCCCACTCACTCGCCCCCGCCGGCGCGCGAACCGCGGTTCGTTTCCAGGGAAACGACTCGCTCAGCACATTTGTAGAGCTGGCCGGAGGCGGTCACGATTCCCTGAACGCTCTGGTTCGCGGCAAGGACGTCGCGCTCTTTACCTGGTCGGTGCGCGCATTCGTTGCAGGCGATCCAAGGGAAGCGCGCGTCCAATTCGCGCCCGACGGCCGCATCATCGGGTTCGAGCGAAAGCTGGCCGAGGCCGATCGCCGCCCCGCCGTGAGCGCTGATTCCGGGCAACGTCTGGCGGAGGTAGCGCTCGGCACCTGGATCGGCGACCGCTTGGATCGCTGGAAGCTCGTCACGGCGTCGTATGAAACGAAGAAGACCAGCGGCCGGATCGACCGCACTTACACCTTCGAGCGTGTAGACCGACGCATTGGCGGCGCTCCGATCCGCGCCGAAATCGAAATCGACGGCAACGCTCCCGCGCGAGTCCGCCGCTTCGTAGAGATTCCGGAGTCGTTCCGGCGCCGATATGCCGAGATGCGGTCGTGGAACGAGCTGCTCGCTCTCCTCGCCACTCTGGGTTTCCTCGGCATCGCGATCGTCGGCATCATCGTCCTCAACCGATTTGCGCGCGAGCGCAGCGTCCGCTGGCGCGAGCCGATGGCGGTGGGGGCGGTGATCGGCGCGCTCGCGCTCGCCGCGGGCGTCAACGAGATGCCGGGAAGCTGGTTCTCGTACGACACCGCGATGTCGCCGGCGACCTTTCAGGCCACGCAGGTTCTGCTGGCTGTATTGCTCGGGCTTACGACCGCTCTGCTTGTCGCCTTCACGCTCGCCGCGGCGGAGGTCTCCGCGCGGCACGCGTTCCCACGGCATCTCGATTGGTGGAAGTTGTGGCGGTTCCGCGGAACGAGGGAGGTCGCGTCCCAGGTTGGCGGGGGCTACGCCGTGGCCGCGATCGGCTTTGCTTATGTCGCGATCTTCTATCTGGTGACGCGGACGCTGTTCGGCTGGTGGGTGCCGAGCGAGCTGCTCGACGATCCAAACCAGATCGCGTCGCCGATGCCCTGGATCTCCGGGATTGCGATGTCGGTAAATGCCGGGGTGTGGGAAGAATCGCTCTTCCGCGCACTGCCGTTGTCCCTGCTCTCGCTGTGGATTGGAGCGCGTCCCCGGCGCCGGTGGTGGCTGGCGGCAGGAGTCGTCGCCTCGGCGCTCATCTTCGGCTTCGCCCACGCGAACTACGCATCGTGGCCGCCCTATTCGCGGGGCGTGGAGATCTTCGTCGACGCCTGCTTCTGGGCGGTGCTGTTCATCAACTTCGGGCTTCTCGTCACCGTGGTCGCGCACTTCGTGTACGACCTCGTGCTGTTCGGGCTATTCGCCTCGTCGGGAAGCTCCGCGGAATACCGCGTCACGGCGGCGATCATCTTGCTCGCGCTGCTGGCGCCTGCCCTCTCGGTATTGTGGCGATGGGCGCGGCAGCGCGGCTTCACAACGGCCCCGGAGGAAGCCCGGTTCGGCGCGTGGACGCGAGTCGCAGAGAAGGAACCGGAAGCACCAATCTCTCTGAGACAGCCCGGCGTATTCACAGCTCGCGCACGCAAGCTCGCGGTGGCAGCGGCGATCGCCGGCGTCATCGTCGCTGTAGCCCGGCCACCCCGGCCCGCGCTCGGCCCGGAGTTTACGGCCGACCGCCAGCGCGTCCTTGTCGTAGCCGACTCAATGCTGCGCGCGCGCGGAGGAAATCCCGCGAGCTGGAAGCACCTCACAGGGATCGGGGTGGACACGCTCGACGCGTGGCCGCGGTTTCTGCGGGACCACAAACTCGTCCCCGAGGCCCAGCGGTTCGCCTCCACTTATGAGCCTCCCACGTGGTGGGCGGTGCGCTATGTCCACACGGCAGGTACCGCGGCCCAACGCACCGAGGAATGGCGTGTTCGACTGTTCCCGGACGGGAGGCCATTGGACGCGCGTCATCTCATTCCGGATTCCGCGCGTGGCGCATCGGCCGATTCCTCCGCCCTTCGCCGCATCGCGCTGACGTCGCTCACCCGCGCCGGGATCGACACATCCAGGCTCCAGGAAGCCGAGGTCAAAGAAACGGCGCGGCCGGCAAGACGCGATGCCACGGTCACCTACACGGACACGACGGTGAAGCTGCCGGACGGAGCTGCCGCGCGCGCCTGGGTGCAGATCGCCGGCGACGAGCCGCTCGTTGCTCGACGCGGGGTGGAGCTGCCGGAAGCATTCCTCCGCGCGGACCGCGCGCGACAGACCAATATGATGTTGACCGCGGGCGTCAGCGTGTTGCTGTTATTGGTGCTGGCAGTGACGGGCGCGATCTTCGTCAAGCGCCGACGCCCCATCGTGCTTGACGATGGGACACTCGACCACAAGAGCACCTTCATCTTCATTGCCGTGCTCGTCGCGCTCGCGATGCTGAGCAGCCTCAATGCGCTCCCGTCGCAGCTTTTCAGGTATGACACGACAGAGCCGTGGAGCAGTTTCATCGGCACCACCGCGCTCGGATTCGTGCTGGTGATCCCTTTGGTGTTGTTTGTCGTCGGCATGTGGCTAGCGCTCGGTGCCATGAGAAGGCGAGTGGGAATTCCGATGCTGGCGGGCGAGCCGTCCAAATCGGCCAGCAACGAGATGCTGATCGCCGGGCTCGGGCTCGGCGGCATCGTCTTCGCGATGACGCATTTGGATGCGCTCGTCGCGTTGGGGGGAATGCCGCGCCCGCCGACGACGATGCTCAATGAGGCGTTGCCACTGCTCGGAGGAATCCCCGAGATACCGACGGCCGTGCTGATGATGGTCGCAGTGGCCGGCATCCCCTTTCTCGTCGTGGGGGGACTCACTCCGCGATGGAGCCTGAGAGCGCTCTACGCGGCGGCGATCCTGGCGCTTTTGGGTGCGTTGATACGGTCGGCCCTTCCGCCGACGGCCATCGATCCGGTCGCTGGCGTGACACTGGTTATCGCGACCGTGGCGGTAGTGTCGGTCGCGCTCGTCGTCTTGGGTTCGCGGTCTGCGTGGTCCTGGATCGTCGCCGCGCTGACATACCAGGCGTTGGTCGGGCTGCGCAACGGGGCCTATGGTCCGGTGTGGCAGGCGCGCGTGGCGGGGGCGCTCACGCTGCTCGTCGCATCGGTGCTGGTCGCGCTGGTCGCGCGCCAGACGGCGCGAACGCGAG
>JADGQU010000031.1 GCA_017881545.1 Gemmatimonadaceae bacterium | reverse complement strand
GAGTTCAAGCTCCTGTTGCTGCTCGCCGAGCGAAAGGGCCGAGTCCAGCCGCGCAATCTGCTGCTGGAAACCGTCTGGGAAGCAGCGCCCGACATTCAGACGCGAACGGTGGACATGCACGTGCAGCGTCTCCGCGCCAAGCTCGGTCCGGCCGGTGATTTAATCGAAACCGTGCGCGGCTTCGGCTATCGCATTCGAAACGTCAGCGAACGGCAGTGAAGCTCGCGCACCGGCTGCTCCTCCAGTCGCTCGCGATCGTCGCGGTAATGGTGGTCTCGGTTGTAATCATCATCGACAACGAGCTGTACTCGAGCATCACCGACCAGGCCACTCACGATCTGGCCGGAGAGGCGAGATTCCTGGCGACCCAGTGGAAATCGGGTGTGGATCCCGACTCGCTCGCGGACGCGGCGGGTGCAGCCACCGGCCACCGAATGACGCTGATCGATTCCACCGGGCACGTCGTCGGTGATTCGGAATTCGACGGCCCGGCGCTCCAGGACCTGGAGAATCACAGCCCTCGCCCAGAGGTAATCGAGGCGCGGAAGAGCGGCGTCGGCTCGGTTCGCCGCCTGAGCCCGTCTACCGGAGAAGAGCAGCTCTATGTCGCGGTCAAGAGCCCGCGCGGAACCGCCCGGGTGTCCGTGACGACCAGAGCAGTCGAGGAAATCTTTGCGAGAGCCAGGAGCGGCGTTCTTGTGGCGGGGGTGATCTCCTTTCTCCTGGCGGCGATTCTTGCCGTGCTCTTCTCGCGCTCGGTCTCGAGACCCATTACAGACCTGAGAGACGTCGCGCGCTCGCTTGCCGCCGGTGAGCGAAAGCGGCGCCCCGCGCTTGCGGCACCGGGCGAGGTCGGAGATCTCGCCGACGCGGTGCACCGCCTCGCGGAACAACTCGAAGCACGCATCTCGGCACTGGCGGCTGAGCAGTCGATCCTATCCGCGCTGGTCGAGACTCTGAACGAAGGCGTGATAGCAATTTCTCCGTCGCATGAAGTGGTGCGCATCAACGACACGGGACGTCGCCTCCTTTCGATCGACCGTCCGATTCCGTTCGAGATCGACTTTCTGCCGCGTGAGGCGACGTTGCGCGGCGCGATATCGCTCGCCCTGAGCGGCACTGAGACCGAGACCGAGGAGGCAGTCATCGGCGACACAACGGTCTCCCTGACCGCGCGTCCACTCGTTAACGGCGGCGCTGTCGTCGCCCTCTTCGATCTGACCCCAATTCGGAAGCTCGAAGCAGTAAGAAGGGATTTTGTGGCGAACGTCTCCCACGAGCTGCGCACACCGCTCACTATCGTCGGTGGATTCGCGGAAACGCTTCAGGATCCGGACATCCCCGCTGACAGGCGAGCCGAATTCGCAAAAACGATCCTCAGCAACACGCAGCGAATGCAACGCATCGTAGACGAGCTCCTCGACCTCTCGCGCATTGAGACGGGACACTGGAGGCCGCGGCCGGAGCGGATACGCATTGCGGATCTGTCCGCGGAGGTTTTCGGACGAGTCGCGGCCAGCGCGAAGGCGAAAGGCATCACGCTCGACACGACCGTCGCGCCGAACGCTCAAACGATCTACGCGGATCGAACAGCTCTCGAGCAAATCCTGCTCAATCTGGCCGAGAATGCGATCCGGCATACGGGTGAAGGAGGGCGAATCACGATACGTACGACGCGGGAAGGCGAGGGGGTCTCGCTCGATGTCGCCGACACTGGAAGCGGAATTCCACCTGAGCATCTGCCGAGAATCTTCGAGCGCTTCTACCGAGCCGACAGCGGCCGGTCGCGAGACGTCGGCGGCACCGGCCTCGGGCTCGCGATCGTGAAGCATCTCGTTGAGGCTCATGGTGGTAGCGTCCGTGCCGAGAGCCTGGTGGGAGTCGGTACGACCATCAGAACCCTTTTCCCCGATGGAGCAAACGCGGCTCAATCGTGACAATTCCTTTACCTGCGGTGTGACTGTCCGTGACGTGGCTGAGAGAGTTTGTAGCGCGACAAACTTCCTCTCACGGAGTCACAAGTGATCAAAACGGTTCGCAGCATTGCTGTCGCCCTCTCGGCGGCAGCGCTTCTCTCAGGTGGTATTGCTTCAGCACAATCAGTAGATCTGACCGGAGCAGGCGCGACGTTCCCGTATCCCATTTATTCGAAGTGGTTCGCCGACTACGCCCAGAGCACCGGCGTAAAGATCAACTATCAGTCGATCGGCTCTGGCGGCGGCATCAGGCAGCTCTCTGAGCAAACCGTCGATTTCGGCGCCTCCGACGGGCCGATGAGCGACCAGGAGCTTGCCGGCGCCAAAGGCGGACCGGTGCTCCATTTCCCGACCGTGATGGGCGCGGTCGTCGTCACATACAACGTTCCGGGTCTCAACCGCCCGCTCAATCTGACCGGCGATGCGATCGCGGATATTTTTGCCGGGAAGATCACCAAGTGGAATGATGCGCAGATTGTCGCACAGAACCGCGGGGTGGCTCTTCCCAATTCTGACATACTCGTCGTCCACCGGTCGGACGGCAGCGGGACCACCTACATCTTCAGCGACTACCTCAACTCGGTGAGTCCGTCCTGGTCGAGCTCACTCGGCAAGGGCAAGGAAATCAAGTGGCCCGTCGGTCTCGGCGGAAAAGGCAACGAAGGCGTCGCCGGACAGGTGAAGCAGACGCCCGGCTCGATCGGTTACGTGGAGTTGGCGTACGCAAAACAGAACGGCCTTCCTTTCGCCAACGTCAAGAATGCGGCCGGACGCTATATCACGCCGTCGATCGCGTCGGTGACTGCCGCTGCCGCCAGCATGAAGCTCCCGAAGAACACGGACTACCGCGTCTCGATAGCGAATGCACCCGGCAAGGATTCGTATCCGATCTCGTCGATGACCTGGATTCTCGTGTACCAGAATCAGACCGATCGTGTCAAGGGTGCGAAGCTCGTGAACTTCCTTAAGTGGGCGTACAAGGACGGCGAGAAGTCGGCAGCAGCACTCGACTACGCTCCGCTGCCCGCTTCCATGGTCTCGCAGCTTCAAAGCAGATTGAAGACCATTCGCATCGCTGACACGCGTGTCGGAGACACTCGATGAAGAAAACCATGATCGTTGCGCTCGGACTGCTGGCTCTGCCCCTGGCATTGTCTGCTCAGCAGCCAGCTGACACGACCAAGCCCGCTCCTCCTCCTCCACCGCCTCCGGCAGTTGTCTCGATCCCCGTCGATTTCTCCGGAGTGCTGTACGCAAACTATCAGTACCGGGGAGACGCAGGCGCGGCCAAGTCGACGAACAAATTCGACCTGGAGAGAGCGTACCTGACATTCAGAATGCCGGCCGGCGACCGCGCCAGCATCCGCATCACGGCTGACGTGTTTCAGCAAACCGCGACCGGGCCCGACGCGTTCTATAAAGGCTGGGTTGTCCGCGCGAAATACGCATACCTGCAATACGATTATCTGAAGAGCGCCACCGGCTGGAACGGATTGGCGCGCGCTGGATTGCTGCACAATGTCATCATCGATCACGTCGAGGGATTCTGGCCCCGCTGGATTTCGCAGACACCCGTGGAGCGCGCCGGATTCTTCTCGTCGTCCGATGCTGGAGTGGCGACGCTGCTCACCGCGCCCAACAAGTTCGCGGAGATCTACGCGAGCATTGTGAACGGGCCCGGTTACACATCGCGCGAGACCGATCGGTTCAAGGACTACTCGGTGAGATTTTCACTCACGCCCTTCGGCACCGCGGACAACAAGTTGATCAGAACCTTCGCCCTCAGCGGCTGGACGTACATCGGCGCGGTAGGCAGCACGTTCGTGGCCGGCGGCCCTGGTCAGGTCGGAACGGTTGGTAGTTCGCTGCCGAGAACGAGATCGTGCGTATTCGCTGGCATTCGGGACCCGCGGCTCTCGCTCGGCGCGGAATGGGACACACGGAAGGATGCGAAAGAAACGGGAGCCAATACCGTTGCAGCACCGCGCGTCGAAGTTGACAGCTCTGGGCGTCTCCTGGCCGGGTTCGCGGTGATCAAGCCGTTCCAGCTGATGAACGCTCAGTCCACTTTCCCGCTCGGCCTCGTCGCCCGCTGGGACCGCTTCAAGCCGAACACGGCTACTGACAGCTTCATAAACATCATCATCGGTGCCCTTACCTGGGACCTCAACAAGAAAACAGCACTTTCCCTGGACTACCAGGAAGTCACTCCGCATTCCGGAGCGATAGCCGCGGCAACCAAGACATACTTCCTGCATCTGGTAGCCAACTTCTAGCGCTAAGCTCATCCAGTACCGGAGCGCCCCCGGGCGGTTGTGACAATGTCGTTACCTGACCTATGTCGTGACCTCTCGGGGGCGCTCCTATTTTTCCTGCACCACACAGTCGCCCCTCAAAACAAAAAGGAGCCGTTCAGTGAGAGCCTTGAAGCTTGCCGCCCTCATGTTGTTGGCCGTCGCGTGCGCGAAGGAAGGCGCAAATAACTCAGCCACGGCTTCCTCCACCACTAGCTCGTCAAGCCAATCCGTCGATCTGACGGGGGCGGGGGCGACCTTCCCATATCCTATCTATTCCAAGTGGTTCTCGGATTACGCCACAGCCACAGGCGTCAAGATCAACTACCAGTCGATCGGATCCGGTGGTGGAATCCGACAACTTTCAGAAAGAACCGTCGACTTCGGCGCGTCGGATAGTCCGATGAGCGACGACGAATTGTCGAAGGCAAAAGGCGGCCCGATCCTTCACATCCCGACTGTCCTGGGCGCCGACGTCATCACCTACAACGTTCCCGGGGTGACCGCGCCCCTGAAGCTCACCCCTGCCGCTATCGCTGACATTTTCCTGGGGCGCGTCAAAAAGTGGAACGACACGCGCATCGCATCGCTGAACCCAGGGGTCTCGCTTCCGGGCCAGGATATCCTGGTGGTTCATCGATCCGACGGCAGCGGCACGACCTACATCTTTACCGACTACCTGAGCACCTCCGTTCCCGCCTGGAAAACGAGCGTGGGCAAGGGCAAAGAGGTCAAATGGCCCGTCGGCCTTGGCGCCAAGGGAAATGAGGGAGCCGCCGGCCAGGTCAAGCAGACCCCGGGATCGATCGGGTACGTAGAGCTCGCCTACGCAAAACAGAACAACCTTCCAATCGCTGCCATTCGAAATAAGTCGGGCCAGTTCATCGCGGCTTCGGTTCCCGCGGTCACCGCTGCCGCGGCGGGAGCAGCCAAGGCGCTTCCAGCCAACACCGATTATCGGATTTCGATCGTCGACGCCCCGGGAGCAGCCTCGTACCCCATTTCGTCGTTCACCTGGATTCTGGTTTATCAGCACCAAAAGGACGCGGTGAAAGGCAAGAAGCTGGTGGACTTTCTCAACTGGGCTTTGACCGAAGGAGAGAAGTCAGCGGTCACGCTTGATTACGCTCCGCTGCCGGCGGAGATGGCGACCACCGTCAAAGCCAGACTCAGCACGATCGATTTATCCGGCGCGAAGTGACCTCCCTTCCGGTCGACTGGCTGGAAAAAGAAAAAGATCGACGCACGCTGCGCGTAGACGCGTCGGCGTTCAGCGATAAGGTTTACGAGGCTCTCACCGCCGCGTGCGCGCTGGTCGTACCAGGACTAGTTATCGCAATCGCAGTGGCCGTTTTCGCCGCGGCATGGCCTGCTTTCGCAAAGCTCGGGCTATCGATAGTCACGACGAGCGATTGGGATGTGGCGGCAGGCCACTTCGGTGCCGCACCGGCCATCTTCGGCACTATCGTCTCGTCAGCCGTTGCTCTCATCATTGCGACACCGCTGGCGATCGGCGTGGCAGTATTCCTCTCTGAATTCTCGCCAACGTGGCTCCGTCAGCCCGTCGGATTCCTTGTCGATCTCCTCGCCGCCATTCCGAGCGTCGTCTACGGCCTGTGGGGCATCTTCGTTCTCATCCCACTGCTGCGAGAGCACGTGATGCCGTTCCTTCGCGACACTTTACACCTCGGAGCCACGCCGTTCTTTCGCGGTCCGGCATACGGGCCGAGCATGCTGGCGGCGGGTGTCATACTGTCGATCATGGCGCTCCCGTACATCTCCTCGGTGTCGCGCGAAGTTCTGATGGCGGTGCCGCGGTCGCAGCGCGAGGCGGCGCTTGCGCTCGGCGCCACCCGCTGGGAAATGATCCGCGACGCGGTGGTCCCCTATGCCCGCTCTGGAATCATTGGTGGCATCATGCTAGGCCTCGGACGAGCGCTTGGGGAAACCATGGCCGTAACGATGGTCATCGGGAACCGGCCCGAGATCTCGGCATCGCTCCTGGCGCCGGGATACACAATGGCCTCGCTCATCGCCAACGAGTTCAGCGAGGCGACCAATGACTTGCACCTCTCAGCCCTGATGGCTGTGGGCGCGATTCTGTTCATCATCACTCTTATTGTGAATGCCGGGGCGCGGTGGCTCGTGTGGAGCGTTTCGCGGAAGCGCGCCCAATGACAAACGCGCGCAGCCGCCACCTCGTGAGCGGGGCGATGATAGGCCTTACGTATCTGGCCGCCGCTCTGGCAACCCTGCCCCTGCTCTTCATACTGTTTCATTTGCTCGTCAAAGGGGCTTCCTCGATTTCGCTGGCATTCTTCACCCACATGCCGAGACCAGTCGGCGAACCGGGTGGCGGGATGGCCAACGCAATCGTTGGCACTCTCATCCTCATCGGAATTGCGAGCGCGATCGGACTTCCGATCGGAATCGGAGCAGGGCTGCATCTCGCAGAAAAGAAGACCACGCCACTCGCTCACACCGCCAGGTTTCTCGCTGACGTTCTCAACGGGCTTCCTTCGATAGTGATGGGCATCTTCGCCTGGGAGGTTTTGGTTCGCCCGATAGGGCATTTCTCCGCCCTCGCCGGGGGCGTTGCTCTGGGCGCAATGATGATCCCTCTCGTCACAAGAACTACGGAAGAAATGCTCCTCGTAGTACCGACCTCACTGCGAGAGGCAGCGCTCGCGCTGGGCTATCCGAAGTGGCGAACGTCGATTTCTGTCGTGCTTCGCACCGCCCTGGCGGGAATTGTGACGGGTGCACTGGTTGCAGTGGCAAGAATTGCGGGTGAAACCGCTCCCCTTCTCTTTACCGCGCTAGGCAACCAGTTCTGGTCAACATCATTTCGAGAGCCGATTGCGGCGCTTCCCCTTCAGATCTTCACCTATGCCACCAACGCGTACGACGAGTTGCACAGGCTCGCCTGGGCTGGCGCCCTCGTGTTGATTTCCATCGTTCTCGTCATCAGCTTAGCGGCGCGCTTCGTAACCAGGTCCCGGTTCGGTGCTCCAGTCGACTGAAGTGTTTCGCGCGAAACCCCCGCTACCCCCGCGCCTCGTGACGCCGGTGGTGCAGGTGCGCGCATCCGAGCCAAGCGCGTCTCAAGACGAAGCGCGGCCGTGCATCGTCGCGAGTCACCTCTCGGCTTTCTTCGGCCAAACGGCCGCGGTCAAGGACGTGTCCATCTCGATTCCTCAAAACGCGGTGACCGCGATCATTGGTCCTTCGGGCTGCGGCAAATCGACGTTGCTGCGCTGCTTCAACCGAATGCACGAGACGGTCCCCCACGCGCGCGTCGAGGGCTCGGTGGAAATCCTCGGCAGCCCGATCTATGGAGATGACACCAGCCCTATCGCCGTTCGCCGCCACGTGGGGATGGTGTTCCAGCGGCCAACTCCCTTCCCCACGATGTCGATTCGCGCGAACGTCGCGGCGGGGCTGCGGGTCGATTCGAAGAGCCACGCGATGCGGGGCACGACTAGCGAGATCGTCGAAGAGGCTTTGCAGCGCGCAGGACTCTGGGCCGAGGTCAAGGACCAGCTTGACGAAAGCGCGATGGCGCTCTCCGGCGGCCAACAACAGCGCCTGTGCATTGCGCGGGCGCTCGCCACCAGGCCGCGCGTGATCCTGCTCGACGAGCCCACGGCGTCGCTCGATCCGCTCAGCAGTCAAAAGGTTGAGGAGCTTGTGTACGAGCTGCGCAAGACCGTCACGGTGGTGATTGTCACTCACAACATGCAGCAGGCCGCGCGCGTTTCAGACGGCACCGCGTTTCTCCTCATGGGGGAGCTCATCGAGTTTGCATCTACCCGCGAGCTGTTCACGGCGCCCAAGGATCCTCGAACCGAGTCCTACATTACCGGACGGTTCGGATGACCGCAGTCGCTCCCGTAGCGGCTCCGGCAGCGACCGATACCGTTGGCACCATTGAGGCGCGCGACTTCTCATTCTGGTACGGGAAGAAGCAGGCACTCAAGAGCATCTCGATGAAGGTTCCGCCACGGTCCGTGACGGCGCTCATCGGACCGTCTGGCTGCGGCAAATCGACATTCCTGAGATCGATCAACAGGCTCAACGATCTAATTCCCGGCGTGCGCCAGGAAGGCGATCTCTGTCTCGATGGAAACAGCGTCTATGACCCGTCGCTCGACGTCGTTGCGCTCCGCCAAAGAGTCGGGATGGTGTTCCAGCGCTGGAACCCCTTTCCGAAGTCGATCTACGAAAACGTCGCTTACGGTCCGCGCATCAACGGCATCGCGGACGAAGCGTCAGTGGACGAAATCGTCGAACGGTCGCTTCGGCGAGCCGCAATCTGGGAGGAAGTGAAAGACCGGCTTCGATCGTCCGCGTTGGGCCTCTCCGGAGGACAGCAGCAGCGCGTGTGCATCGCTCGCGCACTGGCCAACCAGCCGGAAGTGCTCCTCCTCGACGAGCCGGCGAGCGCGCTCGACCCAAGCTCCACGCAACGTATCGAAGAGCTGGTGTATGAGCTGAAGAAAGAGTTGACGATCATCATCGTTACGCACAATCTGCAGCAGGCCGCGAGAGCGTCTGAATACACCGCGTTCTTCTTTACAGGCGAGCTCGTTGAGTTCGGGCAGACGGAGCAGATGTTCACGAGCCCGCAAGAGGAACGCACTGAAGCATACATCACTGGGAGATTTGGATGACACCTGATTCGAACGCCGCAGGGTTCAGGCATTTTCACGATCAGCTTTCTTCGCTCAAGGAAACATTGCTCGGCATGTCGTCGAAGGCCGAGGAGCGCACCGACATCGCCGTCGAAGCGTTGATGAACCGCGATCGAGTCATGGCAAAGCTCGTGATAGACGGCGACCCGGAGCTGAACCGGCTGGAGATCGTGGTCGAACAGGCTGCAGTGGAGCTACTGGCCTTGCAGCAGCCGATGGCGCGCGACCTTCGCTTCATCATCGGCGCGATCAAGGTGTCCAACGACCTCGAACGCGTTGGCGATCACGCCGTCAATATCGCCGAATCCGCGCTGCGCCTTGCCGACATGCCCAAGGTGAACATTCGGATTCCCGAGATCGAGGTCATGGCGAGGAGGGCGCGCAAGATGCTTGGCGAGTCACTCGACGCATTCATCCGCGCCGACGGCGCCCTGGGACGGAAGGTGTGCAAGGACGACGATGTGGTCGACTCGCTGCACGACTCCGTTTTCCGCGTCCTACTCACTCACATGATGGCCGACGCGAAGACCATCACGCCCTGCCTCGAGCTTTTACTCGTGGGCCGGAATCTGGAGAGGATCGCCGACCTGGCGACGAACATCGGCGAAGACGCCGTCTACCTCGCGGAAGGCAAGCAGATCAAGCACCACCACGAGGAAGACCACTTCAACGAAGGCCGGCTGCAGACATCGCCCAGTAACTGATCGCGGCGACCGTTGCTGACGCCGGGATCGTGATGACCCAGGCCCAGACGATTCTTCGCGCGATGCCCCAGCGTACCGCCGAGAACCGATAGGTCGCGCCGGCGCCCATGATCGCTCCCGCGATCGTGTGCGTCGTGCTCACTGGAATTCCGTAGTGCGTCGCGATGCTGATCGCGAGGGCCCCACCTGTCTCGGCCGCGAAGCCGCTTACCGGGCGGAGCCGGGTGATGCGCGAGCCCATGGTGTGCACTATTCGCCAGCCGCCGAAAAAAGTGCCAAGAGAGATGGCCGAGTAGGCTCCCATCTTGACCCATAGCGGGATTCCGTCTCCTGTCACGTAGAGATGGTGAAAAATTCCCGTCTCGTTGGCCGTGAGGGGCTTCACCGACACCAGCAGGCCGACGATGATTCCCATGGTCTTTTGAGCGTCGTTCGCTCCGTGCGCATGCGACAGCAGCGCCGAGCTGGCGAGCTGTGCGGCGCGGAAGAAGCGATCCACTCGCGCCGGGCCCATGTTTCGGAAAGCCCAGTACACAGCGACCATCAGGATGAAGCCGGCTAACCCGCCCACCAGCGGCGAGATTACGGTGAAGGACAGGGTCTGTATCCATTTCGTGCCCCACGTGATCGCACTCCACCCGGCCTTGGCCACGCCGGCCCCCGCGTAGCCGCCGATGAGAGCATGCGAAGAACTGGACGGGATCCCATAAAACCACGTGATGAGATTCCAGGTAATCGCGCCCAGCAGCCCGGCCAGAATCACGTTGGGCGTGACGATCTCCGTCCGGATGATCCCCGACTGGATCGCCTTGGCCACGAGCTCGCCGGCGGTGAACGCCGCCGTGAAATTGAAGAACGCGGCCCAGATCACGGCTGCACCCGGGCTGAGAACGCGGGTGCCGACGATCGTGGCGATGGAGTTCGCCGAATCGTGGAACCCGTTGATGAAGTCGAATACAAACGCGACCAGAACGATCGCGGCGACGTAGTAGAGCACTACGCGTTCTTCAGCGCGATGCTTTGCAGCACGTTGCCAACATCCTCACACTGGTCGAGCGCGTCCTCGAGCTTGTCGTAGAGGTCTTTCCACTTGATGACCTCGAGCGCGTCGCCCCCCTCGGCGAAAAGCTTCCCCATTGCTTCGTGGTAGACGGCGTCCCCTTCCTCTTCGAGCACCTTGAGCTTCTCGCTGATGGCAAAGACCTGCTTCGCGTTCTTCATCTCGCGCACCCCTTCCTCGACGGCGCAGCTGGCGCGTGCCAGCACCTCCGCCAGCACCACCGCCGCCGGCCGGGCTTTATGCACCCGGAAGATCTGGGCGCGACGGGCCGTGCCGTCGATCAGATCGATCACGTCGTCCAGCTCCGACGCGAGCGCGTGGATGTCCTCGCGATCGAACGGAGTGACGAAAGTCCTATCGATGCGATCGATGATGTCGTGGGTCAGGTTGTCCGCCTCGTGCTCCAGCCCCTTGATCGCCGTAACCTTCGCGTCCAGGTGGGTCGGATCAAGAAACATCTCCTGAAGTATGGTCGCCGAGGCGGTGAGCCTCTTCGCCAGCTCGGTGAACAGGTCGTAGAACTTTTCGTCGCGAGGAAGAATCCGCAAAGCACGATCTCCGTGAGAGTCCAGAAGGCGCGAAGCGTCCCTTCGAAGCCGCCTGGGCGAGGAATCTATCCATGACCGGACTTTCGAGCCACAATCAGGCCGGGACGCGCGGTACCGAGCGCCGAATCACCAACCTGCGGTTCTCGAAGAGCTTCACCAGCAGAACACCTGTGACAAATCCACCGACGTGGGCCCAAACGGCCACTCCGCCGCTGAGGTCCGCGCCGTTCGTCAGCTCCGGCAGAGCCGCGACGAGCTGCCAGAAGAACCACCAGATCAACACCATCCAGGCGGGAATCGGGATCACCTTGAAGAAGATGATGAAGAAGAAGAGCATCCTGACCCGAACCCGGGGATAGAGCACCAGGTAGGCGCCCAGAATCCCGGAGATGGCCCCCGACGCGCCGACGGTCGGCAGAGGAGACGCCGGCTGGGCAAGGATGTGCGCGATCGCTGCAGCCAGCCCGCACACGAGATAGAACACCAGGAAACGGAAGTGCCCGAGGCTGTCTTCGATGTTGTTCCCGAAGACCCAGAAGAAGAGCGCGTTTCCCAGGATGTGCCCCCACCCTCCGTGCAGGAACATTGAGATAAAAGGCGTGAGGATGTTGATGGGATCGTTGTCGATGACACACGCCACCCCGCGCCCCAGCGGCACAGCTTCTCCGAGCGGCGCCATGTGCGTGAGCTCTCCCGGCACCATCCCAAGGTTGCACACGCTGGCGGCCAGCGCCTGCTGATCGAACCCGGCTCCCTGAACGAAAATCCAGGTCAGGAGCATTGCAGCCAGGATGGCATAGGTCATCCATGGCGTGCGGACAGTCGGAAGCTCGTCGCTGAGTGGTATCACTTTTCTTTCAGGATTTCGGGAGGAAAGCTACTCGGCTTCTCGCGGTATGGGGCAAGTTGACCGTCTCAGCCGGCCCGACTGTCCAGAATCTTCTCCCACCGCCCAAAGCTCCGCCGTTATGGCAGAAATAAACGGCCTCTCGCTTGCCGAAGACCAGTGCGGCGCGATTGCGCGCCACCACGGAAATTCAGAAAACGACAGACGCAGCATCGGCTAAAAGGCCAGGAGAATCAAAGATGGCGGATAAGGTAATTGGCATCGACCTCGGAACCACCAACTCGGTAGTTGCGGTGATGGAAGGCGGAGACCCCGTCGTCATCCCCAACGCGGAAGGTGGACGGACCACGCCCTCGGTCGTCGGTTTCACGAAAGACGGCGAGCGGCTCGTTGGTCAGATCGCAAAGAGACAGGCGGTCACCAACCCCCAGAATACCGTCTTCTCGATCAAGCGGTTCATGGGTCGCAAGATGTCGGAAGTCACCGAGGAGATTAAGCGCGTTCCCTACAAAGTCGCCTCGGGACCAAACGATGTCACGATGGTCGAAGTCCAGGGCAAGCGCTACTCTCCGCCCGAGATCTCCGCGATGATCCTCCAGAAGATGAAGCAGACCGCCGAAGACTACCTCGGCTACAAGGTCGAGAAGGCAGTCATCACGGTTCCGGCCTACTTCAATGACTCGCAACGCCAGGCGACCAAGGACGCCGGCAAGATCGCCGGACTCGACGTGCTCCGCATCATCAACGAGCCGACCGCGGCCGCGCTCGCATACGGCCTCGACAAGAAGAAGGATGAAAAGGTCGCCGTATTCGATCTCGGTGGCGGCACTTACGACATCTCGGTCCTCGAGCTGTACGACGTCGAAGGATCGCGCCAGTTCGAAGTGAAGTCGACCAATGGTGATACGCACCTTGGCGGCGACGATTTCGACCAGCGCGTAATAGACTGGCTCGTGACGGAGTTCAAGCGTGACCAGGCGATCGACCTGTCCAAGGATCCGATGGCGCTCCAGCGCCTCAAGGAAGCGGGCGAAAAGGCGAAGATGGAATTGTCCACCACCCAGACCACGGACATCAATCTACCGTTCATCACGGCGGACCAGAGCGGACCCAAGCATCTCAACTATTCTCTTACCAGAGCGAAGTTCGAGCAGCTCGTGGACGACCTGATTCAGCGCACGATTCCCCCTATGGAACAGGCGCTCAAGGACGCCGGAATCAAGCCGAACGAGATCGACGAAGTGCTTCTCGTCGGTGGCTCGACCCGCATTCCGAAGATCCAGGAGATCGTCAAGAAGTTCTTCGGCAAAGATCCGAACAAGGGCGTGAATCCGGACGAAGTCGTGGCGATCGGTGCTGCTGTCCAGGGCGCGGTCCTCACCGGCGAGCAGAAGGACGTTCTTCTCCTCGACGTCA
>JADGQU010000219.1 GCA_017881545.1 Gemmatimonadaceae bacterium | reverse complement strand
AGCGCTGCGAAGAGCAGGTTCAAGCTCTGACAGTAACTACGAACTGAACGGGATCCGAGATCTCAGAGGCATAGATCTGAGTAACTAGTCACCGCGCTCTGACCGCATCCGGCGCGTGTCCTATCACAACCGACCGCCTGTACCATTACGCCACGCGAATACGTCGCAGACGCAGTTACCAAAATCTGGTATCTACGCTTCTCAGATCTCGGATCCCGTTCAGTTTGCAGTTGAGAGATCGGCTCCCGTTCAGTTTGCAGTTGAGAGATCGGCTCCCGTTCCTTTCGCGGCCTATTTGGGATTGGTGGCCCAAATAGTTGACTCGGTAACAAATCCCCGGTCCTCCATCTCCAGCATACTCACAATCAGATGAGCGATGTCCGAAGCGTGCAGCTTGCTCGGATTGTCCGGCTTGGTCGGCGTCGGAGACGACTGAGCTTCGCCGAAGCTGGTAAGCACCTCGCTCGGGTTCACCTGCATCACCCGGATGTTGTGCTGCCGAAGCTCCGCTCTCCAGCATTCGGTCATCGCGTGCACCGCGAATTTGCTCGAGCAGTACGCTGTCCCGTTGGCGAATCCGCGCTGCCCGGCGGTCGAGGAGATGTTGACGATATTTCCGTAACTCCGGCCGACGAAATGCTTCGCCGATTCCCGCGCGACGAGCATCGCTCCGAGCACGTTCGTCTGCCAAACGCGAAAGAACTCATCGCCTGTCAGCTCGATGAGAGCGGCGAATGAGCCGAATCCGGCGTTGTTGATGAGCACGTTATAGTCGCTGTACTCCTTGACCACGGTAGCGATCATCCGCAGCACATCGTCTTCCTTGCTCACATCCGCGACTATCGGCAGCGCACCGATCTCCTTCGCCGCGGACTCCAGGATGTCCTGGTGTCGCGCGCAGATAGCCACTCGCGCGCCCCGCTCCCGCAGCAGACGCGCGGTCTCGAGCCCGATCCCACAGCTTCCGCCGGTGACGAGCACCGCGGCGTTTTTCAGATCCATTATTTCTCCCTGGTGCCCATCGCGTCGCGCACGAGTCGGACAAAGTCGGTGACATCGGCCTCGGCCGTGTCGAATGAAGTGATCAGCCGCACCTCCGATGTTGCCTCGGTCCACACGGTGAACGGCCACTGCTCCTGAAGCTTGGGGATTATCTCCCGCGGCAGCGTGACGAACACTTCGTTCGCCTGCACCTCCTGCGTGAGCGTGACGCCCTTTATTCCCGCCAGCTCAGCCGCCAGCATCTTCGCCAGCCTGTTCGCGTGAGTCGCGCTCCGCTTCCAGAGATCGTTGGTGAGCAGCGCGCTGAACTGCGCCGCGATGAACCGCATCTTGGACGAGAGCTGCATCCCCTGCATTCTCTTGAACTCGAAGTCGTCCGCCAGCGCGAGCTTGAAGAAGACAACGGCCTCTCCCGCAACCAGGCCGTTCTTCGTGCCGCCGAACGAGAGCGCGTCGACGCCCGCGCCGCTGGTGATCGCCTTCAGCGGAACGTTGAGCGTCACCGCGGCGTTGAAGATTCTCGCGCCATCCATGTGCAGCAGCAGCGAATTCGCATGCGCGAAATCGGCGATGGCCCGGATCTCCTGCGGCGTGTACACCGTGCCGTACTCCGTCGCCTGGGTGATCGTGATCGCCCGCGGCTGCACGTGGTGCTCGTTTCCGACGTGACGAAGGTGCTCGCGAATTCCCGCCACGGTGATCTTTCCCTGCGGTGACGGAACCGGGAGCAGCTTGCAACCGATGTGCTTTTCCGCGGCCCCACACTCCGAAGTGTGAACGTGCGCCGTCTCGGCGCATATCACCCCCTGGTGCGAACGCACCATGCTCTGGAGGCAGAGCACGTTCGCGGCGGTACCGCTGAATACCAGAAACACCTGGGCGTCCCCACCGAGCTCGTCGCTGATTCTCGCGATCGCGTCGCGCGTGTAGGGATCGGCTCCGTACGAGGGAACGTGACCGACATTCGCGGCCGCCATCGCTGCCAGAACTTCAGGATGGACGCCGGCCCAATTGTCGCTCGCGAAAGCGCGTCCCGACTGCTGCTTGTGAGGCATCCGCCTAGGATAACTGCGGGAAGGGGGAAGAGGGAAGCGGGAAGCATGCATCACTAGCGGCCGATGCTTGAGCCTACGGTACGGTTTGCTCTTCTCTCTTCCCCCTTCCCCCCTAGTGAAAATCGCGGCTGGCGTGGATGATCTGCTTCACCTTCAATTCGCGGAATTTCAAGCCGATGACGTTCCGCACTCCGCCATCGCGCTCGAACCTCCCCTCGACCGCCACGAAGGTCGAGAACTTCACCACCTCCGAATATTCCTCCATCTTCTTTTTTGAGACGATCACGTTGATGAACCCGAACTCGTCTTCCATCAGCAGAAACACCGTGCCCTTCGCGCTCTGCGGCTGCTGGCGGATGGTGACGAGCCCAGCCGTCACGATGGATTCTCCGCCCCGGAGCTTCTCGAGCTGACGCGAGTCGAGCACTCCCTCGCTTTGCAGCTTTTCGCGCAGGTGCTCCATGGGATGGCCGCTGACACTGATGCCTACCGAGAAATAGTCGAGGAAGATCAGCTCGTCGCGCGTGAGCGGACGCGGGTTGTACGGCGCGAGTCGGGCGGGAGCGAGGGGGAGACTATCTCCCACCGCGCGCATCGCGACCCAGGCGGCGCGGCGGCGATCCGGCTCCCAGGCGCCGAATGCTCCGGCGCGCGCGAGTTGCAGCGCGTCGGAGCGCTGGAGCTTTGCCCGCAGCACCACATCGTCGATCGATGTGAAGCGGTCCCAGCCCCTCGCCGCCTTCAGCGCGTCGAGGGATTTTTCGCCGAGCCCGCGGATGTGCCGCCAGCCGATTCTGAGCGCAGGCCTGTCCGGATTTTCCGTCGGCGCGGTGGTGCACTCCCAGTCGCCGTCACGCATGCACGTCGGAAGGACTTTCAGCCCGTGCCGCCTCGCATCGTGGATGAGAGTCGACGGCGGATAGAATCCCATCGGATACGAATTCAACAAGCCGGCGTAGAACTCCGCCGTGTAGTGCGCCTTGAGGTACCCGGTCGCGTAGGCGATGAGGGCAAAGCTCCACGCGTGCGACTCGGGGAACCCATAGTTGGCGAAGCTCTTGAGATCATCGGCGATTCTCACTGCGACGGACTCCTCGACTCCGCGCTCGACCATGCGCGCGCGCAGCTGCTCGAGCACACGATGGAGCTTTTCCACTTTACGGATATGTCCCATAGTTCGCCGCAGCTCATCTGCCTGCGCCGCCGAGTAGCCACCGAGCTTCATGGCGATCGCCATCGCCTGCTCCTGGAAGATCGGGATTCCCTGCGTGCGCCTGAGAATCGGCTCCAGGTCGGGATGCGCGTAAGTCACTGGCTCGAGTCCGCGACGCCGGGCCGTGTACGGATGCACGAACTTCGCCTGGATCGGACCGGGACGTATGAGCGCCACCTGCACCACGATGTCGTACAATCGATCTGGCTTCGTATGTAGCACAGAAGCGATCTGCGCCCTGCTCTCGATCTGGAAGGTGCCGATGGTCTCACCGTGCGCGATCAGGTCGTAGGTCTTCTCGTCGTCCGGAGGCAGCTTGTACATCTCCGGTCTCGTTCCGGTGCGCACTTCGATCATGTCGAACGCGCGTCTCACCAGCGAGAGAGCGCCAAGTCCGAGGAAATCGAACTTCGGCACGCCCACGGCATCGAGATCGTCCTTGTCGAACTGAATGATCGTGCGCCCCATCGTGGTGTGCTCGACCGGCATGTAGTCGCCGAGCGGCGACGACGAAAGGACGAATCCCCCGACGTGCGTGGAGCGAAGACGGGGCACACCCTCGAACGCCGCCATCGCGGCCAGAGTCGCCTTGCCGCGCGGATTATCGAAATCGAGCCCGAGCTGGGGCGCGAGAGTCTCCCCCACGTACTTCGCCCCCTCGGCTGGATCACTCCAGTGAATCCTCTTGGAGATGCTCGTCGCCATCTCCACCGGATAGCCGAACGCGCGCATTGAATCGAGAATCGCGTTGGGTCCGCGATACATCTGTACGATGCAGGTGATCGCCGCGTTCGCCCGATTGTATTTGTCGTAGACATAGTCGAGCACCTCTTCGCGCCGGTCGTGCTCGATGTCCACGTCGATGTCGGGAGCTTCGGTCTGTCCATCGACGCGGATCTCGGAGAGAAATCGCTCGAACAGAAGTCCGTGCCGCACCGGATCGACGGCGGTGATGGCGAGGCAGTACGCCACCGCGGAGTTCGCCGCGCTGCCGCGTCCCTGGCAGAGGATTCCCTTCGCCTTGGCGAAGTGCACCGCGTCCCACATCACCAGAAAAAATCCGGCGAAGCCGAGCTTCCCGATGACCCTAAGCTCGTGATTCAGCTGCGCCGTCTGCTTTTCATCGAGCTCGCCCCACCGCTCCCGCGCGCCCTCGAACACTTTCTCGCGCAGGAACGTGTCGTCGTCGTAGCCGTTGGGCACTGAGAACTTCGGCAGTGGCGGCCTCACCCAGGCGAGACTGAAATCGCACTCGGATGCGATTCGCTCGCTCTCCTCCAGCCCCGCTTCGCGCCCCCTCCAGCGCGCCGCCATCTCCTCCGGAGACGCGAGACGCCACTCGCCATTCGGATGCAGCAGCCCGCGCGCGAGCGCATCGTCGATCGTCGTATCGTACCGAAGAGCGGTGAGCACGTCGTGCACGAGTCGGCTGTCGTTGTCTATATACCGGGGCTCGTGGCAGATCACCCACGGCACCCGGTGCCGCTCGGCCAGCTCGATAAGCGCCGTGGCGAGCGCCGACTCGTTGCCGCTCGTGTGGTGCAGCTGCACTTCGACCGCGAGCCTGTCGCCGAAGACGTCGCGCCACTGACAGAGCTTGTGCTCCGCGCCTTTGTAGTCGTTGGCGCGGAGACTCGATGCGACCGGCCCGGACGCCGGACCGGTCAACACCTGCAGTCCTTCACTCCGCTCCGCTACCTGTTGCCACGAGATGCGCGGGCGTCCGCGCGTCTTTTTTCCATCCCCCTTCTTCCACGTCGAGAGATCACCCACGCGCGACCTGGTGACGAGAGAAGCGAGATTGTTGAACCCCTCCTTGCTCCGCGCCAGAACAGCGGCGGGACATCCATCGATGTTGAGCTCGGCG